>CAYVUO010000057.1:0-10130 GCA_964454715.1 uncultured Bifidobacterium sp.
ACAGATCGTCGCCGACCAACTGGCATCGGTCGCCGAGGGTGGCGGTGAGCTGTGCCCAACCGTCCCAGTCCTCCTCGGACATGCCGTCCTCGATCGACACGATCGGGTACTTCGAGACCAGTGAATCGAGATAGCCGACCATCTCGGCCGGCGACAATGTGCGGCCCTCACCGGCAAGTACGTAGTTGCCACCCTTGAAGAACTCGGTCGATGCCGCGTCGAGGGCGATGGCGATGTCGGTGCCGGGCGTGAAGCCGGCCTTCTCGATCGCCTCGAGCAACAGCTGCACGGCCTCCTCGTTGGAGCCGAGGTTCGGTGCGAAACCGCCCTCGTCGCCGATCGCCGTCGACAGGCCACGATCGCCGAGCACCTTCTTCAGCACGTGGTAGGTCTCGGCTCCCCAGCGCAGGGCCTCGGCGAACGACGCCGCGCCCACGGGCATGATCATGAACTCCTGGATGTCGACGTTGTTGTCGGCATGCTCGCCACCATTGAGCACGTTCATCATCGGAACGGGAAGCACATGTGCGTTCGCGCCGCCGACGTAGCGATAGAGCGGAAGTCCGAGTTCGTCGGCTGCGGCACGCGCCACGGCGAGTGACGTACCGAGGATCGCGTTGGCGCCGAGGTTGGCCTTGTTGTCGGTGCCGTCGAGTTCGATCAGCACGCGATCGATGTCGCGCTGATCGAGCGCGTCGAAACCCACGAGCGCGTCACAGATGTCGTCGTCGACATGTGCGACTGCGTCGAGCACACCCTTGCCGCCATAGCGAGCCTCACCATCACGCAACTCGACGGCTTCGAACGCTCCGGTGGACGCGCCCGACGGCACCATGGCGCGACCCATCGCACCCGACTCGAGGAACACCTCGACCTCGACGGTGGGATTGCCTCGGCTGTCGAGGACCTCGCGGCCCGAGATGTGCTCGATGATGCTCATCGATGGACTCCAGTTGGTGAGGGAAGGATCGCGTCGATCGTGGATCGGGCGCGCCTGAGCGCGCACGGGAGAAGTTTCCCACGCCGACGCGCGGGCCGTGGGGACACCCCGGCCGACGCTCCACCCGCGCTCAGTCTCGCGCCGCGTCGCGAAGTTCGGTAGTGCGGGCCGCGTCGCGGAACCGCACTGCAGCCGCGCGCAGGGCCATCTCCGGGTCGATGTCGGCCCCCCGGGCACGATCGACGACGGCGAACAGGAGTTCGCCCGTGGTGACTTCATCCGTTCCGCGCTCGAATGCGGCCATCGCGTCGGCGAGGCGCGCCGGGGACCCCGCGATCGCAGAATCCTCGAGCCCGATGCTCGCCGCCTTCTTGCGCACCTTCAGCGCGAACAACAGGGCCGGCAACGCATCGGGAACACCATCGAACACGCTCTCACGACCCTTCTCGGCCTTCTTGAGGTGCTCCCAATTGCGCACCACATCATCGGGACCGGCGACGACGAGTCCACCGAACACATGTGGGTGGCGAGACACCAACTTCTCGTAGCCCCCAGCGGCCACGTCGGCGATCGTGAATCGACCCTGTTCGGCCGCGAGCCGTGCGTGGAAGAGGATCTGGAACAACAGGTCGCCCAACTCCTCCTCGAGATGGTCGTAGCCGATGCCCGCCTCCACATCGACACCGTCGAGGGCCTCGAGCACCTCGTACGACTCCTCGAGCAGATGCCGGCGCAACGACTCGTGCGTCTGCTCCGCATCCCATGGGCATTCGACGCGAAGGATGTCGACGAGTTCGACGTAGCGCGCGAGCTCTCGAGATACGGGTTCGGCCAGATGCGGGATGTAGATGGAGGTGAGGTGATCGGCCTCGACCCGATCGAGGTCGAGCCAACCGATGGTCTCGACCCGCTCGTCGGGAAGACCGAGATGCTGCAGCACCACCACCGTGGCATCGTCGGCAAGGCACGGATCGAGACCTGCGTCGAGCGCGAGCTTCACAT
Source organism: uncultured Bifidobacterium sp. (assembly GCA_964454715.1). Lineage (GTDB taxonomy): Bacteria > Actinomycetota > Acidimicrobiia > Acidimicrobiales > Acidimicrobilacustridaceae > Acidimicrobilacustris. The sequence continues at coordinate 1,943 of CAYVUO010000057.1, forward strand.
CCGACAGCACGTGCAACGAGTCGCATTGGGCCACGAGCAGCGGCCCCCGCTCCCCTGCCGCTTCGACTGCGAATCGGTGCCCGTCGACGACGCGAACCCCGACCGACACGGGGTCGATCGCGAGACGGGCCCACGCCAGGTCGAGGAACGACAACGCGGGAACCACCTCGACCTCGACCCGATCGTCGGCCACCAACAATTCGACCGTCCGCTCGGCGACGACCGGAGAGCCGGGAACGGCGTAGAGGATCCGTCCGTGCGTCTCAGCGGCGGCGACCAACCGTTCGACGATCTCGGGATAGACCCCGTCGATCGACGCGCTGTGTTCGTAGACGTCGTCGAACGCAGTCGCACCGGCCACGACGTGCGCAGCCGGATGACGGGTCGTGCGCACGAAGCGGTTCGGGATGCGATCGATCGCGTCGCGCGTTCCGACCGTGAGCAGGTCGGCATCACCCGGCCCGAGCCCCACGACGACGACGCAGGGGCGTGTCATCGGCGACTAGCCCGCCGGAGGCGGAGTGGCGGAGCGATCGAGGAGCGTCGTGGGCGTGGCCGCTCCTTCAGGAGTGACGATGCGCCCCGAGGACTGCTGGAACATCCCATAACGACCGTCGACGCCCACGCTCACCTCCTTGGCGAGCTTCGCCAACTCGACGTTGAGGAGCGTCTCCGCATTCTCGACGACCGCCGATCGGATCGAATCCTTGACCTGATCGAAGCCGAGCTTGCCCCGCGCCGAGACGAGGATCAGGTGGTAGCCGTACTTGGTCTTCACCGGCGCGCTCACCTGGCCGACGGGAATGCTCCACGCCGCATCGTCGAACTCGGTCACGAAGGTGCCCTTCTTGACGCAACCGAGCGAGCCTCCCGAGGGGGCGCTACCGGTGTCCTGGGACTTGGCCCGGGCGATGGCGGCGAAGTTGGAGGTGCCGGTGAGCTGGGACGAGATCGCATTGATCGACTGGAGTGCAGTTGCGTACTGCGCGTCGGTGGGCGCTGCGGCACCGTTGCCGGCGGTGACGAGGATGTGGCTGGCGCACACCAGGTCGCCCTTGTAGAGATCACCGGACGTGTCGTAGAGCTCACGCAGTGCCGCATCGCTCGTGGCATCGGCGAGCACGGCGTCGATCAACGCGTTCTGCGCAGCGACGCCATCGATGAGCTGCTTCTGCAATGCCGTCGACAGCTGCGGGAACAACGACGAACCGCTGGAGCTCATGAAGTTCTGCTCGAGCATCGACTTCGCATCGTCGCGCTGGGTCTGCGAGATGGTGAGTCCGCGCTTGGCTACGCCGTACTTCGCGAGCTGGAGGGCGAGCTGGTCGTTGAGGAACTGCGAGGTGAACGCGGTGGTCCACGAGGACCCGTCCTTGCCCTTGAGGTCATCGGCCGAACCCTGGGCCTGGGCGTAGACCTTGGCGAACGATGAGAGCTGGCTGGTGAACTCGGACTGCGAGAGCGTCCAGTCGTTCACGGTGAGTGCGCTCGGATCGACCGACGAGCACGCGCTGCCGGCGAGGGCGAGCGAGACGACGAGGGCGATGGCGGCGATGGGGGCGAAGCGGGAGGTCCTCACGAGACGGTGACACTACCGGCCCCTCGGGGTGGGGCCGGATCAGGCCATCCCTTCACGGTTGCGCGGGGTCAGTCGTCCGACGGCACGAGGTCGCGAAGGGCGGCGACGAGATCATCGGCCAGCGAGTCACGGGAGCGAAGGGGGAGCTGCAACTGGCCCTGCTCGGCCTTGTAGACCGAACCCTTGTACTCACGCTCGAGCCGTAGCGTGCGGGACGTCAGGAGTGTGATGGGCGAGATCCGGGCCACGAACTTGGGCCCGCCGAATCCCGGACCTGCGGTGACGGTGACCTCCTGCACCCCGGTGCGCACACATTCGGCACGAAGGCGGGCCACCGCGAGGAGGGCCTCGGCCGGCACCGGGATCGGCCCGTAGCGGTCGACCCATTCGGCACGGACGTCGTCGACATCTCCCTCCGACGCGACCGCAGCGAGACGCCGATAGGCCTCGATGCGCAGGTCCTCGCGCTCGACGTAGTCGGCAGGGATGTTGGCATCGATGGGGAGTTCGATCCGGATCTCGGATGCGACCTCGGGCGTCTCGCCCTTCAGTTCGGCAACGGCTTCCGCGACCATCTCGCAGTAGAGGTCGTATCCGACCGCACTGATGTGGCCGCTCTGGCCCGTTCCGAGCAGATTGCCGGCGCCGCGGATCTCGAGATCACGCATGGCGATCCGGAAGCCCGAGCCCAACTCGGTCGATTCGCCGATCGTGCGGAGACGCTCGAATGCCTGTTCGGTGAGCACGCGATCGGGAGGATGGAACAGATACGCGTACGCGCGGCTACCAGCGCGACCGACTCGGCCACGCAGCTGATGGAGCTGTCCGAGCCCGAGGAGATCGGCGCGATCGACGACGAGCGTGTTGACGGTCGGCATGTCGATGCCCGATTCGATGATGGTCGTGCAGACCAGTACGTCGAACTCGCCCTCCCAGAAGTCGAGGACGACCTTCTCGAGCGTCCCCTCGTCCATCTGACCATGCGCGACCGCGATGCGCGCCTCGGGGACGAGAGTGCGAAGGTGCTCGGCGACTCGTTCGATGTCCTGCACCCGGTTGTGGACGAAGAACACCTGCCCCTCGCGCAGCAGCTCGCGGCGGATCGCTTCAGCGACGGCGCGCTCGTCGTAGTCGCCCACATAGGTGAGGATCGGCTGCCGTTCACTCGGAGGGGTCTGCAGCAGCGAGAGGTCGCGGATGCCGGTGAGGCTCATCTCGAGCGTTCGCGGGATGGGTGTGGCGCTGAGCGTGAGCACGTCGACGCCAACCTTGAGTTCCTTGATCGATTCCTTGTGGCTGACGCCGAATCGCTGCTCCTCATCGACGACGAGCAGGCCGAGATCCTTGAAGGCGAGATCTCCGGCGAGGAGCCGATGGGTCCCGATGACGACGTCGACCTCGCCCGACTCGAGGCCGGCCACCACCTCTCGCGCCTGCGCGTTGGTGAGGAATCGGCTCAGCATCTCGACCCGAACGGGGAAGCCCGCATAGCGCTCGCTGAACGTCTGCATGTGCTGTTGGGCCAACAGCGTGGTCGGCACGAGCACCGCGACCTGCTTGCCGTCCTGCACCGCCTTGAACACAGCTCGGACAGCGACCTCGGTCTTCCCGAACCCGACGTCGCCACACACGAGTCGGTCCATCGGGGACGGCGCTTCCATGTCGGCCTTCACGTCGGCGATGGCCGCGGCCTGATCCGGTGTGAGCTCGTACGGGAACGCCTCCTCGAGTTCGCGCTGCCACGGCGTATCGGGGGCGAAGGCGTGTCCGGGCTCGTGCAGACGTCGTTGGTAGAGCACGACGAGTTCCTGCGCGATGCGGTCGATCTCCTCGCGAACGCGCGCCCGATTGCGTTGGAACTCTCCCCCACTCAGACGGCTGAGCGCGGGCGAATCGCCCCCGGTGTAGGGCCGAACGATGTCGATCTGATCGCTCGGAACGTAGAGGCGATCGTCGCCGCGGTACTCGAGCAACAGGTAATCGCGCTCCACCCCGTTGATCGCGCGCCGGACCATCCCGCCATAGCGCGCCACACCGTGCTGCACATGTACGACGTGATCACCCGGACTGAGATCGTCGAAGTGTCCCTGTGACGACGCGCGACGTACACGCGCACGGCGATGCGCACGACGTCGACCGGTCACGTCGCTCTCGGTGAGGATGGCGAGCCGATGCGCCGGCAGTCGTACTCCGCGTTCGAGCGGGGTCACGACACAATGGCCACCCGGAATCGTCAGATCGTCGACCCCACGTTCGTCGAGCGCGAGATGGACACCGCGGTCACCGAGCAACGTGACGACTCGTTCGGCCGAACCGGAACCATCGGCGGCGAGCACGACTCGCCAACCATCGGAGAGCATCTTCTGGAGTTGCGAGATCAGCGCGGTTCCGTCGCCGACGACGGGCTCCCAACCACCCGCGTCGAGCGCAGGGGTCGCCGGGCCGTCGGCGATGTCGAGCATGGTGAGTGCAGGCGCACCGGTACGTACCAACAGCCGATCGAATCCCAGATGCATCGGAGGGAACGCCTCGTCATCGACCGCCCCCCACGTGCGAGCGAGCGACGATGCGAGATCTCGTTCCTCGGCCGCAATGTCGGCGGCGCGATCGCGCAGACGGCGAGGTTCGACGAGCACGACCAGTGCATCGTCGTCGAGCAGATCGAACAGCACCTCGGCCTGATCATCCGGCGCGCACAACCACGGCAGCCAACTCTCCATGCCGTCGAACACGAGTCCCTGGGCGAGGCGCTCCCAGTGCTCGCGACCCCACGGTTGGGCACCGACCAGGGCCTCTGCCCGGCCCCTCACATCGTCGGTCGGCAGCAGTTCACGACACGGGAAGATCTCGACCGATGATCGGGCCACGGTCGACCGCTGATCGTTCACGGCGAACTCGTTGAGGCGATCGACCTCATCACCCCACAGGTCGATGCGCACGGGAGCGTCGGCCGTGCTCGGGAACACATCGACGATCGAGCCCCGCACCGCGAGTTCGCCACGATGTTCGACCTGTTGCTCGCGGCGATAACCCATCGCCACGAGACGTTCGACGAGGTCATGGGGGACGACGATGTCGCCCACTCCCACGAGCACGGGCTCGACCTCGTCGACATGCGGGCTCAGTCGCTGCACGAGGGCGCGAACCGGCGCGATGACGACCGCAGGAACATCGGTGCGCAGTCGCCACAGCGTGCGCATGCGACGACCCATCGTCTCCACTGCAGGGCTCACACGTTCGAAGGGCAATGTCTCCCACGCGGGGAAGGTCTCGACCTCGTGCTCACCCACGAACACCCTGAGGTCATGGGCCAGCCGATCGGCCTCGGCGGTGGTCGGGACCGCCACGACGAGCGGCCGCCGGCCAGCATGCGCAGCGAGTGCTGCGACCGCGATCGCGCGAGCGGGCTCCGGCACGGCCACGACCGCGTCGCGTCGACCGATCGCACCAATGAGGGCGGGATCGTCTCCGAGGAGCGGGGGAAGGTCGGACAGGGGCATCCGTGCGCGTCTCCGGTCGCGGCGCCGGCGACGCCTCGTCACCGGACGGGTGAGCCTACAGATGACGTCCGAAGGGGTTGTTGCGTTCGACCCCTCCCATGGTGTCGACTCTCACGCATGGGACTGTTCTCGCGATCGAAGGGCACGGCCGTCGCCGTACGCACCGAAGCCGAGGAGTACGCCGCCCTCGCCGAGCGGGCACTTGAGGGTGTCATCCCCATCGCCGACGTCCGGTGGCGCGATCACGTGAAGGTCGCGGGCAAGGTGCGCGCCATGCGCATCCAGCCGTGGGCCGAGAAGGTGGCGAGCCTCGAACTCACCCTCGGTGATTCCACCGGTGGCGTCACCGTGGTGTTCCTCGGCCGTCGCGAGATCGGCGGCGTGAAGCTCGGTGCCCACATGGTCGTCGAGGGGCGCGTGTCGGAGGCCCGCAACCTGCTCACGATCCTCAACCCGTCGTACGAACTGCTCCCCCACGAGGTCGCGCTGCCGCACTGAGGTTCAGCTGCGAGCGTTCACCGAGTTCATCGTGGCGTCGACGCCAACATCGAGGATCTGCTCCACGGCGTCTGCCGCGACCACGATCGCCTCGTCGAGCGCCTGACGATCGGCCTTGCCCACCCTCGACAGCACATGGTCGGCGCCGCGCTCCTTGTCGGGAGGACGACCGACACCGATGCGGATGCGGACGAAGTCATCGTCATGCAGATGTGACTTGATGCTGCGTAATCCGTTGTGACCGGCGAGGCCTCCGCCGACCTTGACCCTCACCGTGCCGGTGGGGAGATCGAGTTCGTCGTGCACGATCACGAGACGATGCAGGTCGTCGATGCCGTAGCGGCGCACCAACGGCGAGACCGACTCACCGGAGAGGTTCATGAACGTCGTGGGCTCGGCCAGTGCGACCCGCTTCGTCGCGATGCGCACCTCGTCGACGAGTGCGCGCTCCTTGCCAGCACGAAGACGACCTCCGTGTCGGCGCGCCAGTTCGTCGATGACGTCGAACCCGACGTTGTGGCGGGTTCCCGCGTACTCGCGACCCGGATTGCCGAGTCCGACGACGAGCAGATCGCTCGGTGTGCCGGTGCGCGGACCGTTGCCGCGGGCGGCCACGCGTCAGTCGCCGGCGGCCTCGTCGCCGGCCTCGTCGGCGGCGGACGCCTCGGGCTCGGTCGACTCATCACCAGCGTCAGCGGCCTCGCTCTCGCCCTCGGTCGACGCGGCGTCGGCCTCGATGCTGAAGCGAGTGGAGAGACCGAGCACGACCTGGGTGGCAGGGTCGACGTCGGTGGTGACACCCGACGGGAGCGCGAGGTCGGCGACGGTGAGCGAGCCACCGATCTCGAGCGCATCGATCGCGAGTTCGAGTCCGCTCGGGATGTCGGCCGGCTTGGCCTTCACCGTGAGCGACTTGAGCGGCTGATCGACGATGCCGCGACGACCCTCGACGGCCGAGGCGACACCGGTGAGTGCGATCGGCACTTCGACGGCGACAGCAGCATCGGGATCGACGCGCAGGAAGTCGACGTGAAGCACGTTGCGACGGATCGGGTGACGCTGGAGATCCTTCACGATGGCGAGGTCGGTGCGACCGTCGACCTCGAGCGAGATCAGCGCGTTGAGACCAGCTTCGGTGGTGAGGGCTCGACGGAGGTCGGCCCACGGCACGGTGACGGACTGGGCGTCGCGGCCGAGGCCGTAGACGACGGCGGGCACACGGCCCTCCTCACGGAGTCGACCGGAGGAACGCGAACCGACGGTGCGGCCGGTCTCGGCGATGAGCGTGATGGACATGGCGGATCTCCTGGGCTGATGACAGCGGCCCGAAAGACTACCGGCGCGGGGCGCCTCCGGGAAAACCGCCGTGCCGACTGGGCTGCGGGCCCTCCGACGGGCCGGCCGAGCGGGCCGGCGGGGACGGGGCGTCAGCTCTGGTTGTGCCCGTCGAAGATCTCGCTGACCGAGGTGTCCTCGAACACCGCATCGATGGCCTCGGCGATGATGCCGGCCCCCGAGAGCACCTCGATCTTGTCGATCTGCTTCTCGGGGGGCAGCGGCAGTGTGTTGGTCATGACGACCTTCGAGATGCACGAGTCGGCGAGGCGCTGGATCGCGGGGCCTGAGAACACACCGTGGGTGCAGCAGGCGTAGATCTCGGTCGCGCCGCGGGCCTTGAGCTGATCGGCAGCGGCGACGATGGTGCCACCGGTGTCGATCATGTCGTCGATGAGCACGCAGACACGACCCTCGACCTCACCCACGACATCGCGCGCCTCGACGGTGTTCTTGACACCCTTGACGCGACGCTTGTGCACGATCGCGAGATCGGCATGCAGCTGATTGGCGTAGCGCTCGGCCACCTTCACGCGACCGGCGTCGGGTGAGACGACGACGAGATCGTCACCAAGGCGCGACATGTAGTCGACGAGCACGGGCATGGCCGTGAGGTGATCGACGGGACCGTCGAAGAAGCCCTGGATCTGGCCCGAATGGAGCTCTACCGAGATGAGTCGCTTCGCACCGGCGGCGGCGAACATGTTGGCCACCAACTTGGCCGTGATCGGCTCGCGACCCTCGGACTTCCGATCCTGACGCGCATAGCCGTAGAACGGCGCAACCGCGGTGATGCGCTTCGCCGACGCGCGCTTCGCAGCGTCGACCATGATCAGTTCCTCCATGAGCGCGTCGTTCACCGACATGCCGTTGTGGCCGGCGTGCGACTGGATGATGAACACATCGGTGCCGCGCACCGATTCTCCGAAGCGAGCATGGAGTTCCCCGTTCGCGAACTCCGCCAGGTTGGCGTCACCGAGACGTTCACCGAGTCGATCGGCGATCTCCTCCGCGAGGGGCAGGTTGGCCCGCCCCGACACGATGTGGAGACGCTTCTTGGTGACGAGTTCCATGTGGGCTCCGCAGGTCAGTCAGGAGTCGCAGTGTAGAACGGTCCCGATTCGTCCCCGGACCCGATCGACGTGCCGGGCGGGAGCCACGCGAAGGGTCCCACGCGGGCCCCGTCGCCGATCGACGCCGACCGCCCGACGGTGTTCTCGACGACGGCTCCGGCCCCGACCGTGCAATCGACGAGTCGGGTGTTGGGACCGAGCTC
>CAYVUO010000057.1:10140-11352 GCA_964454715.1 uncultured Bifidobacterium sp.
AAGATCGTGACATCGGGCGCGAGTTCGACGGTCGTGTCGACATAGGTGCGCCCCGGATCGACCATCGTCACGCCTCGTCGCATCCATGCGGTGTTGGTGCGTCGGCGCAGTTCGGCCTCGGCCGCCGCCAACTGCAGCCGGTCGTTCACACCCGCGGTCTCGGCGGGGTCTTCGGCGACGACGGCGGAGACGGTGTACCCGGCGTCGGCGAGCACGCCGACGACATCCGTCAGGTAGTACTCGCCCTGCGCGTTCTCTGGCGTCACCCGCCGGAGCGCGGGGCCGAGCACCGAGGCGCGGAAGCAGTAGATCGAGGTGTTCACCTCGTCGACGAGGAGTTCGTCGGCCACGGCGTCCGCCTGCTCGACGATGCGCTCGACCCGATCGCCTCGACCGCGGATCACTCGGCCGTAGCCCGTGGGATCCGCCACCCGAGCGGTGAGCAACGTGCACGCGGCGTCGGTACGTCGATGGTGGTCGACGAGCGCAGCGATCGTGGAAGGTCGCAGGAGCGGCGTGTCGCCGGGAAGCACGAGCACATCGCTGTCGTCGAGTTCGTCCGCTCCGACGACCCGGTCGACGGCGTCGCGACGGTGCGCGCACCTCCTGCTCCACGAATTCGAGTGGCACTCCGGGTGCTGCGTCGAGCAACTTGCTCGTGACCCGCTCCGCTCCATGGCCCACGACGACGACGGCCCGATCGGCGGCCGACTCGCCCAATGAATCGAGCACGTAGAGCACCATCGCCCGGCCGCAGAGCAGGTGGAGGGGTTTGGGGCGCGACGAACGCATCCGGGTTCCCTCGCCGGCGGCGAGCACGATCGCCGAGAGCGGCTTCGAAGACATCGGGACCTTTTCTAGTACGGTCACCGCACCCTTCGGGGGTGGTGTAATTGGCAACACGACAGGTTTTGGTCCTGGTCTTCGGGGTTCGAGTCCCTGCCCCCGAGCTCTGGCTCGGCGGTTGCCGCCGGGCGTCACCGCAGCGGCATCCGGCCGGCCTCGTTTCGCATCGCGCCGCACGACACCGCTAGTGTCGGCGCCGCCATGGGAAGCCTGATCAAGAAGCGCCGCAAGCGCATGCGCAAGAAGAAGCACAAGAAGATGCTCAAGCGCACGCGTTTCCAGCGTCGAGCCGCCGGCAAGTGAACTGACGCCCTCCGCCCCTCTCGGGGGGCGGTTTCAGCGCGCTCGGGTACGAACCACGACCCG
>CAYVUO010000058.1:0-4368 GCA_964454715.1 uncultured Bifidobacterium sp.
CTTGTCCTGGAACCGGATCTCGAGGCCCTTGTTGAGGAAGGCCATCATCTGGAAGCGCTCGAGCAGGGTGCGGGAGCTGAAGACGATCTCGTCGAAGATCGTCGGGTCGGGCCAGAAGCGCACGGTGGTGCCGGTGCGGCCCTTCGGCGCCTTGCCCCGCACCTCGAGCTTGGTGGTGAGCTTCCCGCCGTTGGTGAAGTCCATGTAGTGCCGATCGCCGCCGCGGTCGATCTCGACCTCGACCCGGGTGGAGAGGGCGTTGACGACCGAGATGCCCACACCGTGGAGGCCACCGGAGACCTTGTAGCCCGCCCCGCCGAACTTGCCACCGGCGTGCAGCACCGTGAGCACGACCTCGGCCGCGCTCATGCCCTTCATCTTGGGGTCGGCGTGCTTGTCGACCGGGATGCCGCGGCCGTCGTCGACCACCTCGCAGCCCCCGTCGGGCAGGAGCGAGACCTCGATGCGCGACGCGTGACCGGCCATGGCCTCATCGACCGAGTTGTCGACGACCTCGTAGACGAGGTGGTGGAGGCCGGCGGGGCCGGTGGATCCGATGTACATGCCCGGGCGCTTGCGCACCGCCTCGAGCCCTTCGAGGACGGTGATGTCCTTGGCGCCGTACTCTTCGGTCGTCTTGGCCACGTGTGAGAGGTGCTCCGTCGTCGAGGGTGGTTCCGGGGGCCGGAGGGGGCGCTCGGACCGGTCGTCCTCCCGCCGTCCACGGGTGGGTGGAGGGCGAGCGGGAACGGGTGTCGTGCCGAGTGTCCGGACCGGTCGTCCGGATGAGGTTTTCCCTTGGGAATGTTGGGGATTCCGCCTGTCGCGGGACCTTGGAATCCTACCGGCGGAATGCCCGTTCGCGGGGGATCCCGACGGCCCGTTTCGGGGGTCTCGACGGCCCTCAGCGAGGACGGACTCGGACCTCGATCGAGGTGACCGCGCCCACCCCGAATCGCTCGTCGAAGGTGGCCACCAACTGGGGTGCGAGGAACCGCAACTGGGTGGCCCAGGCGGGATCGTCGACCCCGACGACGAGCACGCCCTCGCGCAGTGACACGGGTCGGCTGCTCGAGGCCACCGTGTCGCCGACGAGATCGGACCACGACGCGAACAGCTCGGTGGTGACGTCGACCGATGCACTGCCGAGGCGTTGCACGACGCGCTCGAGACCATCGGCGATCGAGCGCGGCATCGCGTCGTCGTGACCCGGAAGCGGCTCGATCCCCATGGGGCCGAGGCTACCGACCGGCTGGGTCAGCCCCGGCGGGTGATGCGCCCGTCGGCGACGTCGAGCACGAGCTCCGGAGCCGCCCCGGGGGGCAGGCCGGCCGCACTCGACAGCACGGTCTGACCGGGCGGCAGATGGGCGAGCAGGGCCGCGCTGCGATCGGGGTCGAGCTCGCTGAAGACGTCGTCGAGCAACAGGATCGGCGGCGCACCCGTGGAGTCGGTCACCACCCGGTGGGCAGCGAGGCGGAGGGCGAGGGCGAGGGATCGCTGCTCCCCCTGCGAGGCGTGGGTACGAGCGGGCAGGCCGTCGATGGCCAGTACGAGCTCGTCGCGATGGGGCCCCACGAGTGAGACGCCGCGCCGCAATTCGTCGCGTCGTGTGGCCTCGAGCGCGGCCGCGAGACCAATGGCCCGCCACGGCGCGTCGTAGTGCGCGGTGATGGTGACCATCCGACCCGCGACCTGTTCGTAGGCCGTCGACAACACCGACGCGAGGTCGTCGACCAGACGCACACGGGCCTCGGCCAACTGTTCGCCCGTCTCGGTGAACTTGGCGTCCCAAACCGACAACGAACCCTCGATGTCGGAGGTGAGACGTCCGCCGGATTGACGCAACAACGCGTTGCGTTGACGGAGGATGCGTTCGAGATCGCTACGCAGACCATCGAATGCAGGACGACGAGCGACGAGCGCGTCATCGAGGTAGCGACGTCGCTCGGCTGGTCCGCCCTTGATGAGTTCGAGATCGTCGGGGGAGAACACCGACACGCGCAACGCACCCAGCAGATCTCGCGAACGCGCCAGACGCTGCTTGTTCACCTGCACCCGACCGCGACCACGTGTCGAGATCTCCGCCTCGATCAACAGCGATCGCCCATCGCGCTCTCCTTCGGCGCGCACGATCGCGGAATCGCATCCCTGGCGCACGAGCGCTTCGTTCGGAGCGCCACGGAACGACGACAACGTCGCGAGGTAGCCGATGGCCTCCATGACGTTCGTCTTGCCGTTGCCGTTCGCACCCAACAGTGCGGTGAGACCCGGTGCGAAGTCGAGTTCGACCGAGGGCCACGACCGGAAGTCGGTCAACCAGAGTCGCGAGAGGTGCACGCCCGTTCTCAGGGAACGCGGATGGGCATCAGCAGGTAGAGGAAGTCGGTGCTATCGCTGCCGCGGATGATGGCGGGCTTCAACGCGTCGATCGTCTCGAGCGTGATCTCGTCGCCCGAGGTGACCTCGATGCCGGCGGCGAGGTAGTCGGGGTTGAACGCGACGGTGAGTGCGTCGCCGTCATGACGAGCGTCGACCTCTTCGCGTGCTTCACCGATGTCGGGGCTGGTGGCGACGAGTTCGACGGAGTCATCGTTGATGCCGAGGCGGATGGCCTGATGATCCTTGGCCAGGAGTCGCACACGACGCAGTGCTTCGTTGATGGCGTCGCGTCCGACGGTGAGGCGATTGGGATGCGACTGCGGGATGAGGCCCTTGTAGTTGGGGAAGTCGCCATCGAGCAGCTGACTGGTGAGACGCACGTTGCCGACCTCGAACGAGACATCGGTGTCACCCAGGCGGATGGTGACCGACTCGGCGCCGGCGAGCAGACGAGCGAGTTCCTTGAACGCCAACGACGGAACGAGCACCGACTGACCCTCGGCCAACACGGCGACACCGGGGAGATCACGGACCGCGAGGCGGTACGAATCGGTGGCCACGAGACGAAGACCATCGTTCTCGGCCGCCATGAGCACACCGGTGAGCACCATGCGTTGTTCGTCGGTCGATGCAGCCGCAACGACCTGGCGCAGGGCGTCGGCGAGCGTGGCGGCATCGAGGGCCATCGAACCCGAAGGCGGTTCGGGGAGCTGCGGGAACTCCGAGGACGGGATCGTGCGCACGGCGAACTTGGAACGACCGGATCCGATTCGGACCTCGTTGTCGTCACTCTCGACGGTGACAGCGCCGGACGGCAACGCCTTCACGATGTCGGTGAGCAACCTCGACGGCACCACGACCATGCCGTCGCGCTCACCAGTGACTGCCGTGCGCACCGAGATGGTGAGACTGAGATCGGTACCCGTGACCTGGAGATGATCACCGGAGAGACGAAGGGCCAGCCCGTCGAGCGCGCGTCGTGAACCACCACGGTTGGTGACACCACGGGAGGCGTTGGTGATGGCATCGACGAGCGGATCACGTTCGCAACGGAACTTCACGACGGCCTGCTTTCGGTGGTGAGGACGGCGACTGCAGTCAGCCCCGTTCGGATCTCTAGGTCGGTAGTAGTGGTAATAGGTGCTGTGGATTGGGGACATCGCGGCGTTTGGGCAGTTGAGAGGCCCTTTGGGCGTCCCCCGCTGTTCCACAGGTGTCCACAGAGTGCCGCAGGTGCGTGACACGGGCGTGGATGACCTCCGCGTTGTCCACCGCGCGAGCAGTGACGCGCGCGCATCCGTCCACCGGGTTCTCCACCGCGCGGACGTTCGATCATCTCAACCGTTCCTGATCAACTGGGTGAGTTCGGTGACCTGGTCGTAGATCTGTCGACGTTCCTTCATGAGGTCGCCGATCTTGTCGACGGCATGGATGACGGTGGTGTGATCACGACCGCCGAACTCCCGTGCGATCGCGGGGTAGCTGAGATCGGTGAGTTCGCGCATGACGTACATGCCGATCTGGCGAGCGGTGACCAGCGGGCGACGACGGCTCTGACCCTGGATCTCGTCGATGCTGAAGCCGAACATCTCCGAAGTGCGTTCGAGGATGAGCTTCGGGGTGATGGGTCGGGGCTGATTGTTGGAGAGCAGATCGCCGAGCACGCCCTGGGCGAGGTCGACGGTGAGGGGGTTGCCGGTGAGACTGGCGTAGGCGCACACGCGGATGAGCGCGCCCTCGAGCTCGCGGATGTTGGTGGTGATGTTCGACGCGATGAACTCGAGCACCTCGGGTGGCGGGGCCACGGGCTCCCGCTCGGACTTCTTGCGGAGGATGGCGAGACGGGTCTCGAGTTCCGGCGGATTGATCTCGGTGGTGACCGCCACCTTGAAAAGGCTGCGGAGGCGATCCTCGAGGGTCGAGATGGCATCGGGTGGACGATCGGACGACAACACGATCTGACGGTTGGCCTGATAGAGGGATTCG
>CAYVUO010000058.1:4378-11329 GCA_964454715.1 uncultured Bifidobacterium sp.
AGCTCCTCCTGGAGACCCTCCTTGCCCTCGATGAACTGGATGTCGTCGAGCAGTAGTACCTCGACGTCGCGGTAGCGCTTCTTGAACTCGGCGAGCGTCGACTGGCGGATGGCGTCGACGTACTGGTTGAGGAACTGCTCGGTCGAGACGTAGCGGACCTGATAGCCGGGGTAGTTCTCGCGCACGTAGTTGCTGATGGCCTGCAACAGGTGCGTCTTGCCGAGGCCGGCGTCGCCGTAGATGAACAGCGGGTTGTAGGACTTGGCCGGGGTCTCGGCCACGCTCAGCGCGGCGGCGTGGGCGAAGCGGTTCGAGGTGCCCGTCACGAACGCGTCGAAGGTGTAGCGGGGGTTCACCGGGAGGCCGAGCTCCGGAGCCGCCTGCCCCACAACAGGGTTTTCCACAGCCTGTGGGGCTGGATTGGGGAAATCCTCGGTGAAGCCTGTGGAGAATTCTGGGGAGAGACTCGAGACCGGGGGAGCATCGGCGGTGTGGACCTCGATGCGCAGGGTGGTCCCCGCTTGGCCGATGTCGGCCAGGGCCCCGTCGACGAGGGTCAGGTAGCGGCTCTCGATGCGGTCCTTGACGATCGAGGAGGGCACGGCCACGGTGAGGACGTCGTCGTGGCGCGACAGGGGGCTGACCATCGAGAACGTGGTCATCCACACCGCATCGGACACCTGCTCGCGCAGAGCCCTCGCACATGCTGTCCACAACTGCTCAGCTGGCTCGACCTGCACTGTTGACCCCATCTGCGGGAACGGATCCACAACTGCGTCCACACCTGTGGAAACGATGTTCACCTCCGCCCGATCGCCCATCGAGGGGATCCGGTGAGATCTCCTGACCCGGGGAGGCGAGTGGTGGTGGTGGCGTTCGGTGTGGATGTCCCACCGTCGTGGTGACCCGGGGGCCGCTCCGCTCGGCGGGCTGTGGAACGTAGCACGGAGCCGATGTTGCCGCTCAGGGGACCGAGCGCGTAGCGTGTCGCCTTCCCGCCGGACAACGCGCGTCCGGTTCCTACGTCGACAGAGTTCGACCCGAAGGCCGATGAGGAGGCCCGATGGTCGAGGAGGCTCCCCGTGAAGCGCACATTCCAGCCCAACAACCGCCGCCGGGCCAAGAAGCACGGCTTCCGTTCGCGGATGTCCACTCGGGCGGGTCGCAACGTCCTGCGTTCACGGCGCCTCAAGGGCCGCCGTCGCCTGTCGGCCTGATCTGGCGACTGCGTGATCGCCGCTCGTTCCTCGAGCTCCGTCGGCGTGGTCGACGGGCTCGGAGCGGGCCGGTGGTGCTGACGATGCTGGCTCCCGATCCGACCGAGACCGATCTTCCTCCCCGTCTGGCCTTCGCCGTGCCGCGGGCCGTCGGTCCCGCCGTCGTGCGCAATCGGCTGCGGCGTCGCATCCGCGCCCACCTGCAGACGGTTCGCGCACTGAGCCCCGAGCGATTCCCGGCCGGCACCTGGATGGTGTCGCTCGATCGTGGCGCGGCCGATGTGGCCCCTGGCGAGTTGCTCGCAGCGGTGGATTCCTGCCTCGATCGACTGGTCGCCGCGTGATCGCCATGGCCGAGCCCACCGTGCGCCCGTCATTGCCGGCCCGGGGCGCGCAGCGCCTCGTGCGTGGGTATCAGTGGGTGTTCGCCGGTCGCATGTCTCCGTGTCGTTACGACCCGAGCTGTTCGTCGTACGCCCTCGATGCCCTCGAACTGCACGGTTTCGTGCGCGGTTCGTGGCTCGCCGTCCGTCGTCTCGGACGGTGTCATCCTTGGGGGGGCCACGGGTACGACCCGGTGCCGCCCCGAACCCGTCGCTCCCGGAAGGTGGTGTGATCGATGGAGGCGTTCTTCAAGGCCTTCGCTTCACTGCTCGCGTTGTTCTACGACCTCACGTCGAACTACGCGATCGCCATCATCCTGCTGACGCTCGTGGTGATGATCGTCGTCACGCCGCTGACCCTCAAGGGCACGCGGTCGATGATGGTCATGCAGCAGTTGCAGCCGGAGATGAAGAAGATCCAGGCGCGCTACAAGGACGACCGCCAGAAGCTCAACGAGGAGATGCTGGCGTTCTACAAGGAGAACAACATCAACCCGTTGGGTGGATGTCTGCCCCTCCTCGTGCAGATGCCCGTGTTCCTGGTGCTCTACCAGGTGCTGCGGGGACTCACCCGTCGCGTCAGCGACATGGGCGACGCCATCGGTTGGGTCACCGGACAGGTCTCCGGCGGCGCCACACCCACGAAGGCGCCGTCCTACGAACGTGTGTTCGATCCGAACTGGATCAACACGTCCACGAAGATGTACACGGACCTCTCGTCCTCCTATCAGATGGAGGCCTTCGGTCTCGATCTGTCGGAGAGCGCGAGCCAGGCCCTGCAACAGGGTGTGCTGCACGCCCTGCCCTTCCTCGTCCTCATCGCCATCGTTGCGGTGTCGGGCTGGATCCAGCAGAAGCAGGTCCAGGGTCGCAACACCAACACCCAGACCAATTCGCAGCAGCAGATGATCATGAAGATCATGCCGTTCTTCCTTCCGGTGATCTCGTTCGGACTCCCGTCGGGCCTGGTGCTCTACTTCGTGGTGTCGAACCTCTACCGGATCGGTCAGCAGGCCTTCATCTCCCGCAGCATCTACGGAGTGAGCGCTGCCGACGGCACGACCCACTGGAAGCACCTGTTCGGATTCGGTGTCGCGCCGAAGCCCGCAGCCAAGTCGAAGTCGTCGTCGAAGGCGAAGGGTGCCGTCGACACGACCTCACGCCCGGCCAAGGCCGGGGCGAAGAACACGAAGGCACCGGCCAAGGCCGCAGCCTCCAAGGGCGGTCGCACGACCGCTCCGTCCACCAGTTCCCGGAAGAAGCAGGGCGCGGACGCCGCTCCCCCGTCGTCTGACCCCAAGGGTTCGACCGGCGGCTCGTCGACCCTGCAACCCCGGGCCCGCAAGAAGAAGAGGTAACCCCCATGGAATGGGTGGAGATCACAGCCAGCACGGTCGAGGAGGCCAAGGACGCCGCCCTCGACCAGCTCGGTGTCGATACCGAGGATGCCGAGTTCGAGATCCTCGAGGAGCCATCTCGCGGTCTGTTCGGCCGCACCAAGGGTCAGGCCCGAGTGCGGGCCCGCATCCTTCCCACGCGACCCCGACCCAAGGTCGAGCGTCGTGACCGCCGTCGTCGGGGCAACTCGAAGGGCAAGTCGGGCGATGGTGCCCGCACCGCTCCTGCCACGGATGAGGCTCCGGCCGCTCCGTCGTCGGAGGGATCAGATCGCCGCAGGGCGAAGGCCGCACCGGCCGCCGAGAAGAAGGAATCGTCCATGACCACCGTCGATGTGGATCTCAGCACGCACACCCAGATCGTCTCCGAGTTCGTCACCGGTCTCGTCGGGGCCTTCGGCCTCGAGGGCTCGGTACGTACCGAGGCCGTCGATGAGGAGTCGGTGGAGGTGCGGGTCGAGGGTTCCGACCTCGGCCTGCTCGTCGGCCCCAAGGGCAACACCCTCGCCGCCATCCAGGAGCTCTCGCGCACCGTGGTGCATCGTCGGGTTTCCGGTACGGCCGAGGGCCGGGTTCGGGTCGATGTGGCCGGCTATCGCCAGCGTCGTCGTGAGGCGCTCGAGCGCTTCGCTCGTCAGGTGGCCGAGGAGGTGCGCAGCTCGGGAGTGCAGAAGGCCCTCGAGCCGATGTCGCCCCCCGATCGCAAGATCGTGCACGACACCGTCAACGAGATGGACGGCGTATCGACCCTGTCCGAGGGCGACGAGCCCCGTCGCCGGGTGGTCATCACCCCGGCCTGATCGCCGACACTCCGAACGTTCGACCAGTGGCCCCGCTCCGGCGGGGCCACTGTCGTTCTCGGCCGTCCCGCTCGACCGTTCTCGGTGCTCGCATGAGGGGTCGTTGTGGGGCCGGGCGCTCCGGGGCAGGATGGGACGGTGCCGCTCGATCCCTCCCCCGAACTGCTCGAGGTGCTCGAACGAGCCCGCCGGCTCGGGGTGTTGGGTCCTGGGCCCGTGCTCGACCATGTGCAGCATGCGGAGGGGTTCGTCGAGGCCGTCGCTCCCCTGCCCGCGGAATCCCGGGTGCTCGATCTCGGATCGGGTGGAGGCATCCCGGGACTCGTCGTGGCCGAGGTCCGGCCCGATCTGCGGTTCTGTCTGATCGATGCGTTGGAGCGACGGTGCGCGCTGCTGGTCGAGGCCGTCGCCCGCTTGGGCTGGGCCGAGCGGGTCGAGGTGCTCGAGGGTCGAGCCGAACTCGTCGGTCGGGGGCCCATGCGAGGTGCTGCCGACGCGGTAGTGGCACGATCCTTCGGTCCCCCATCCGTGGTGGCCGAATGCGCTGCTCCCCTGCTCCGGGTCGGTGGACTGCTCGTGGTGAGTGAGCCCCCCGATCGGCCGGAGCGGTGGCCTGCTGATGGGATCGGGCGTCTGGGACTGGTGGTCCTCGACACTTCGCCCGAGGGGGTGCGGGTGTTGCGTCAGGCCGAACCGTGCTCCGAGGAGTTCCCTCGGGCGGTGGGCCGCCCGGCCAAGCGTCCACTGTTCTGAGTCCCCGGGGCGGACGTTCCACGTGGAACATTCCGGGGACGCTCCCCCACCGGTTGGCTGGTGTTCCACGTGGAACACCCGATCCTTGACCGGCTGGAGCCTCAGCGGGCAGGATGGCGCCTGCGTGGGCCTCGGCCCGAGCGCTGCCCCCTCCCCTGCGGCTGAGCCGCCCGAGTCCGAGACGGGACCAATGCAATCAGACGAAACCGGCCCCGAGGGCGAGTCGTCAGCCGTCCAGCTGCCGCCGGGCATCGACAAGGTCGAGGCCATGGTCGATGGCGCCGTACCCATCTCGGCTCGCCGGGAACTCCCCCGGGTCATCGCCGTGACCAACCAGAAGGGTGGCGTGGGCAAGACCACGACCTCGGTCAACCTCGGCGCCTGCCTCGCCGAACTGGGCTATCGCACACTCATCATCGACCTTGATCCCCAGGGCAACGCCTCGACGGCCGTGGCCATCAACATCCGGGCCCTCGAGGCTTCGATGTACGACGTCCTGCTCCACGATGTGCCGCTCGAGGACTGCATCGAGGGCACGGCGGTCAAGAACCTCTTCATCGCACCGGCGTCGCTGGAGTTGGCCGGGGCCGAGATCGAACTGGTGCCCGCCCTCAGCCGTGAGACCAAGCTCCGGGTCGCACTCAGCGAGGTCAAGGACGACTACGACTACGTCATCATCGACTGCCCGCCCTCGCTAGGTCTCCTAGCGATCAATGCCCTGTCGGCAGCCACCGAGGTGATGGTCCCCATCCAGTGCGAGTACTTCGCCCTGGAGGGTCTGGCCCAGCTCACCGACAACGTCTTCCGCATCCAGCGGTCGCTGAACGCTGGTCTCGAGATCTCGGCCATGGTGCTGGTGATGTTCGATGGCAAGACCAACCTGTCCAAGGAGGTCGCCGCCGACGTGCGGGCCCACTTCGGCCCGGTGGTCTGCGAGACCGTCATCCCGAGGACCGTCCGCCTCTCGGAGGCGTCCTCGTTCCGTCAGCCGATCATCGTGTTCGACTCCTCCTCCAAGGCGTCGAAGGCATATCGGGAACTCGCCAAGGAGGTCAGCGGTGGCACGGCGCAGCGGGTTGGGTAAGGGCCTGGGGGCCCTCATCCCCACCACAGAACGACTCCAGGAGAGCGACTCGCAGTTGCGAGAACTCCCCATCTCGGAGATCACCCCCAACACCTACCAGCCCCGGAGCCGGTTCGACGAGGAGGCCATCGTGGCCCTCTCGGAGTCGATCCGTCAGGTCGGCGTACTCCAGCCGATCATCGTCCGACCCACTGGCGAGGACTCCTATGAGCTCATCGCTGGCGAGCGCCGATGGCGGGCCTCGAAGCGGGCCGGTCTTGCCACCATCCCCGCCATCATCCGTGAGACCGAGGACGTCGCCGCCCTCGAGAACGCCCTGGTGGAGAACCTCCACCGTGAGGATCTCGGCCCCCTCGAGGAGGCCTCGGCCTATCTGCGTCTGATCGAGGAGTTCGACTACTCCCAGGACGCCGTGGCCAAGAAGGTGGGCAAGAGCCGCTCCGCCGTGGCCAACTCGGTGCGCCTCCTGCAGCTACCGGCGGGCATCCAGAAGTTCCTTGCCGACGGTCAGCTCACCGCGGGCCATGGCAAGGCCCTGCTCGGAACTCCGGATCGGGCCTTCCAGGAACGACTGGCCAAGGCCGCCGTCGCCGAGCACCTCACGGTGCGCGAGGTCGAGGACCGCGTGCGCGAGCACGAGGGCACCGCCATCGTGCCGCCGACCACCGAACCGGAGGCCAAGGGCGAGAAGGTGGGCATCACCCGTCCGGCGGCGATGCTGCAACTCGAGGAGATCCTGTCGGCCCATCTCGATACCCGGGTGAGCGTGGCCAGTTCGGCCCGCAAGGGCCGCATCACCATCGAGTTCTCGACCCTCGATGACCTCGAGCGCATCTATCGCGTCATCATCGACGGTCGCGAAGCCGAGGTCTGATCCAGCGGCGATGTCATGGGGGAGTGGGCCTTCGGGCCCGGGCCTCCGAACCCGAAACCTCCACTTCAGCGTTTCGCACAGCCTGTGGAGAATCCTGTGGTCAACCAATGACGAGGGCCCCGGCAACTGCCGGGGCCCTGTCGTGTACCACTGGTGATCGTGGTCTCAGAGGAAGGGGCTGAAGTCGTCGAGCAGCTGTGACTTGCCCTTGGCGCCGACCACTCGAGCGGCCTCCTGGCCGTCCTTGAACACGATCATGGTGGGGATGCTCATGACGCCGTAGCGACGGGCGATCTCCGGGTTGTCGTCGACGTTGAGCTTGGCGATGGTGAGGGCGCCGGCCTTCTCCGCCGCGATCTCGTCGAGGATGGGGGCGACCATCTTGCAGGGGCCGCACCATTCGGCCCAGAAGTCGACGACGACGGGCAGGGCCGACGAGCCGA
>CAYVUO010000059.1:0-7299 GCA_964454715.1 uncultured Bifidobacterium sp.
GGGTAACCCGACCACAACCACTCGGCGCACGCCGACAACGACAACTGCCCGAACATCGTGGCACCGAGCTGCAGGGCCGGCGCCTGCGGTGGCAGCTCGTAGCCGCCGGATGAACCGACGTGGAGGGCGATGACGGTATCGGTATCGGCACAGGCCTCGACGATCGGATCCCAGTAGCCCGTGAACAACGACGGCAACCCGATGCGATGGGGCCGCTCGGGCAAGGTGACGGCGACGAATCCGCGCTCGGCATTGCGTCGGATCTCGGCCGCGGCCTTCTCGGGATCGGCGAGGAACGTGATGCCCATCGGGATCGTGCGCTCGGGATACGGCTGCCACCATTCGTCATGCAACCAGTCGTTCCATGCTCGAGTGGCTTCCCATCCGAGATCCTTGTCGGCGATCTGGGCGAAGGTGCGCCCGCAGAACCCTGTGATCATCGACGGGAAGTTGAGTGAGGCCCACACGCCGTTGAGATCCATGTCACGGATGCGTTCGTGGATGTCCCAACAACCACGGCGCATGTCGGCGAAACGAGTCGGCTCGAGGTTCTTCATGCTCTTGCTGCGACCGGCGACCGCATTCATGCCGACCTGGCTGTAGCGCTCGCCCTCGAACTCCCACACCTCGTGGCCGCGCTCATCGATGATGACCTTGGGGGCCCGGTCCTGAAGCCGCGCCGGGAGCCGTCCCTCGAACATGTCGGGGGGCTCGACCAGATGATCGTCCACCGAGATGATCGTGTACTTCACCACTGCGGGTTCGGGATCGGGCAGCAGGATCGGATCGTCGAGCAGATCGGTCATTGAATCCCCCTCTTGTCGTCGCCGATGAGTGTAGTGAGGGCCCACTGGTACGGTCCGACCCGAGCGACCGTCTGGATCGCCGGGCACCGGGGGGATGAATGGACGACCACGCGAATGCGGACGAGGCCGGACTCGATGCACTCGGATCGTGGCTCGCCGACCGATGGCAGGCCGATGGCGTCGACGTCACACTCGTGGGTCGGCCGTCCGGTGGATTCTCGGCCGTGACCCTCGTCTGCGACACCACGACATCGGGCGGCCCCAACGCGGGCGAACGTCGCATCGTCCTTCGCAAGGAGACGCCCGAGCCTGCGGTGTACCCGCAGCAATCGGCCGAATCACTGCTCGAGATCGACATCCAACAGCGCGTGATGCGAGCGATCGCTGAGCGCACCGATCTCCCGGTCGCCGACGTCGTCGGTTACGAACCCGATCCGACGATCATCGGAACACCGTTCTTCGTCATGTCGTACATCGATGGGGTGGTGCCGATCGAGAGCCCGCCCTACACGACCGAGGGGTTCTTCGTGGACGCCACCCCGGCACAACGGCGGACGTTGATCGGTGAGGGACTGCGCACCCTCGCTGCATTCCATTCCACTCCCCTCCCCTCACTCGGTCTCGACTGGTTGTCCTCGTCCACGAGCACACCCGGCGGTCGCCACCTCATGGAGTTGTGGCGCTCGTTCGGACTCTCGGAACTCCGTGGCCGCAAGCATCCAGACCTCGAAGCCGCATGGAGATGGGTCGACGCCAACCTGCCCGACGACGATGCGCTCGTACTGTGCTGGGGCGACCCACGGCCCGGAAACATCATCTGGAACGACTTCCGCCCGGCCTGTCTCACCGACTTCGAAGCCGCGTGCGTCGGACCACCCGACTTCGATCTCGCATGGTGGCTCATGTTCGACCGCACGATGCACGAGGGCGCCGGTGTCGATCGTCTCGATGGCGATCCCACACGCGAGGAACAACGGGAGATGTACTTCGAGTACGCCGGGGTCGCACCTCGCGACACCACCGCACATGAGGTGTTCGCCGCAGCGCGCTACAGCGTCATCGTCGTTCGCGTCATGAACCGCCTCGAGCAGCGCGGGCTACTGCCCGCCGACAGCCTGGTGTGGCGCGACAACCCCGCCTCGGCCTGCCTGGCCGACCTGCTCGGTGAGCTCTGACCCGACGCCGACCAACGAGGGCGCGCTGCTACCGTCGCCCCGATGTCCGACGCCCAGGCACCCGCCCGCGAGCAGCGGATGCCCCATCTCCCGGGGCTCGACGGACTCCGTGGCCTCGCCGTCATCGGTGTGCTGCTGTTCCACGGCGGCTTCGCCTGGGCCGAGGGTGGATTCCTCGGCGTCTCGACGTTCTTCACACTCTCCGGATTCCTCATCACGAATCTGCTCGTTCGGGAGTTCGACGGTCGCCATGACATCGATCTCGTTCGATTCTGGGGTCGTCGATTCCGTCGCCTCATGCCGGCAGCGATCGTCACGATCGCCGTCATCGGCATCGTCTGGTGGATCATCGGCACACCCACGCAGTTGTCCTCGTTGCGCG
The DNA here is from genome assembly GCA_964454715.1 of uncultured Bifidobacterium sp. GTDB lineage: Bacteria > Actinomycetota > Acidimicrobiia > Acidimicrobiales > Acidimicrobilacustridaceae > Acidimicrobilacustris. The sequence continues at coordinate 2,364 of CAYVUO010000059.1, forward strand.
GCGACATGCTGGCCTCGCTCGGATACGTCGCCAACTGGCGATTCCTGAGCGCCGGCACGAGCTACGCCGACCTCTTCTCCGCCCCGACCCCGCTGCAGCACTACTGGTCGCTCGCCATCGAGGAACAGTTCTACGTGGTGTTCCCGCTCGTCGCGCTCTTGACCATGCGCGTGGGCGGCCGTCGATTGCTCACGGCCGTGTGCTCGATCGCTGCGATCGGTTCGGTGGCACTGATGGTGGCGAATCGCAACGACTTCGACCGCATCTACTACGGCACGGATACTCGTGTCGCCGAGCTGCTGTTCGGAGTGCTGCTAGCGATCTGGTGGTCCGGTCGTCAACGCCGTCGCGCACTCGCCGCCATCGATGAGCCGCGCCGACAGTCGCGTTCGGTGGATGCGCTCGGACTCGTCGCACTCGTCGCGATGTTCTGGACCTGGTGGGCGATCCCAGAGGCGTCGCGCCTGCTCGCACGCGGAGGACTCCCCCTCTACGCCGTCGGAACCACCGTCATCATCTACGCCGCCACCCGCGAGGGCCTGGTCACGCGTCTGCTGTCGATGTCGTGGTTGAGATGGGCAGGGCTCATCTCGTACGGCCTCTACCTGTACCACTGGCCCGTGTTCCTGTGGCTCTCGCCCGAGCGAGTGCATCTCTCGACCGGTCCACTGTTCGCCGTGCGAATGATCGTGACCATCGCGATCGCGATGGTGTCGTACCACCTGCTCGAGATGCCGATCCGTCGGGGCACGCTCCTGCGTACCTGGCGCACCGCAGTGCCCGCGGCGATAGGCGGACTGCTCGCCGTGTCGGTCTGTGCATTCGCCGTCACGCTGCATCCTCCCGCGTCCACCGTGCCCTACGCCTCGGCCAAGGTGGGAGAGGACCGGACCTTCGTCGAGGAGGGTGGACCCGCTGGTACCGGAGCGGCCTCGGGTCAGACGGTCTGGATCATCGGCGACTCGGGGGCCATGGACCTGCAACCGGCCCTCGGTGCCGCCCTGCGCAGCGCAGGCGCCTCGAAGATCATCTACGGGGCCGGCCCGGGGTTCGCACTATCGCCGCCCGACAATCCATGGCGCTCGCTGTGGAACGGAACGGTGGCGAACGACGACCCCGACCTCGTCATCGTCATGTTCGGCGGCTGGGACCTCGACTACGTACGCGCCAACGGGTGGGACGCGTACGACCGACTCCTCGACGAGGCGGTGTCGATCCTCTCGGCCCGCGGCGCACGCATCGCGTGGCTCCCGGTCCTCCTCGGGGGCAAGGTCGACGTCGACTCGTTCCTCGCACTCGACCGAGCCTTCGAGCGACTCGCCGCTCGCCACCCCGGAGTCGTGGTGACCACCACGACTGCGAGCGCCCTGTCCGGACCAGACGGCACCTATCCGCGGATGCTCACCACCGACGACGGCAGCCGCCTGCTGCTGCGCAAGGCCGATGGGTGGCACCTGTGCCAGGCCGGAGCCGAGCGGTTGGCGACCGTGATCATGGATCGCCTCGTTGCGTTCGGATGGTCACCGGCGCCGACACCCGGATGGGAGACTGGCGGCTGGCGTGCCAACAGGGCCTACGACGATCCGGTCGGCGCCTGCATCATGCCGCGCTGATCGATGACGACCACCACCTCCGCCTCCCCGACCCCCACCCGCATGAGCCGACTGCGCCACCTCCCGGTGGCGCTCCTCGCGTTCGTCGCCTACGTGCCCCTCCTGCTCACGGCTCCCGGTCAGGTGTCGGCCGACACCAAGGCGTTCCTGCTCCTCGACCCGTCGCGCGCGCTGTCGCGAGCGCCGTACATGTGGAACACCCATGTCGACGCCGGCACCGTGACCCACCAGAACATCGGCTACCTGTTCCCACTCGGCCCCTGGTACTGGATCTTCCGCACGCTGGGTGTGCCGACGTGGATCGCCGAGCGCCTGTGGTTCGGCACACTCCTCATGCTCGCCGGCGCCGGCACGCTCTGGATGCTGCGCAGGTTCGGGATGCGTGGGTGGGCACCCGTGGCGGGTGCGTTCGTCTACATGCTCTCGCCCTACGTGCTCGCCTACATGGGACGCACGTCGATCATCCTCACACCATGGGCGATGCTGCCTTGGCTCATCGGCCTGATGCTCGTTGCGCTGCGCGAACGCACCTGGCGCGCTCCGGTGCTGTTCGCGCTCGCCGTCACATTCATGGCGGGCACCAACGCCAGCTCGGTGATCTTCGTACTCATCGCACCCGCATTGCTGCTGCCGTTCGCGATCAAGGTCACCCATGACACCGACCTGAGATCGGCATTCCGCACCGTGGTCCGCATCGCCGTGGCCACGATCCCCGCACAGTTGTGGTGGGCTGCAGGCCTGCTCGTGCAGGGACGCTTCGGTCTGCCCATCCTCCAACTCACCGAGACGGTCGAGACCGTCGCCCAGACCTCCACCGCGGCCGAAGGGCTGCGTGGTCTCGGCTACTGGTACTTCTACGGCAAGGACGGCCTCACCTCATGGACGGAGTCGGGACCGCTCTACACCACCACCCTCGTGATGCTCGTCGTCACGTTCATCCTTCCGACCCTTGCGCTCATCGGCGCGGTCATCACTCGTTGGACGTGGCGGGCCTACTTCGTGATCGTGATGCTGATCGGTCTCGTCGTCGCCGTGGGCACCTACCCGTACCACGACCCCACGCCGGTCGGTTCGGTGATCAAGGGCGTGATGTCTCTGCAGGTCGGCTTCGCGCTGCGCAATTCACCCCGAGCGATCCCACTCGTGGCGATCGCCAGCGCCGCGCTCATCGCATGCCTGTGCGACGCCCTCGCCCCGGCGATCGCTCGACGCATCGGTGGTGAGCGTGGTCGCCGCCTCGCTCTGGCTCTCCCGATCGGCGTCATCGCCATCGCGATCCTGAACCTCCCGCCACTCTGGACCGGCGGGTTCGTGCAGTCCGACATGAAGTTCCCCGAGACCCTTCCGTCGTACTGGACCGACGCCGCGGCGTGGCTCGATGCCAACGACACGGGACGGGTGCTCGAGCTCCCCGGGGCCGACTTCGGTGCGTACCGCTGGGGCGAGACCCAGGACCCCGTCACCCCCGGCATCATCGACCGCGACTGGGTGGGCCGTGAACTCACGGCCTACGGATCGCCGGCAACGGTCGATCTCCTGCGCGCCCTCGATGCACGCTTCCAGGAGGGCGTGGGCGATCCCGCAGCAGTGGCCGACATCGCGAGGCTCTTCGGGGCCAGTGACGTCCTCCTGCGCCTCGATTCCCAGTACGAGCGCTACCACGGTCCACGACCGGCGGATCTGTGGGCCCTGTTCGGCGCCGGATCGGCCGCGAACGGACTCGGCGCACCCATCACCTTCGGCGATCCCACCATCGCCGTCGCCGACCCGCGACAACCCACCATCGACGAAGCAGAACTCGCACGGGGCCAAGTGGCGACACCACCACTCGCCGTGCTTCCGGTCGATGGCGCACGAGCAGAGGTACGGGCCGAACCGACGAACGATCCCACGATCGTCTGGGGTGACGGTCAGGGCATCGTGAATGCGGCCGGAGCGAAGCTGCTCACCCGCGATCGCCCCATCTTCTACGCCGCCACGATGACGTCGTCGGCGCGCCTCACGTCGCTGTTGCGTCCGACACGACCCACGCTCATCGTCACCGACACCAACCGCAAGCGTGCACAACGTTGGGGCACCACGCGCGAGAACGACGGCGCGACCGAGACGCCGACCTCCGTGGCACTCGTCGACGATCCGAAGGACACACGTCTCGACCTGTTCCCGGGAGAGACGAGCGCCGATCGGAGCGTGGCGTGGTACGGATCCGATGTGTCCGACGTGCGGGCGACGTCGTACGGCAACATCGTCGCCTACTCGGCCGAAGTGCGACCCGTCAACGCCATCGACGGTGATCCCCGCACCGCGTGGACGACGGGTGGCTACAGCGAAGTCGTCGGCGATCGCATCCAGATCGACTACACCCGACCGATCACCGCCGATCACATCGACCTGCTGCAGACCCAGGGCAACCGCTTCATCACGAAGGTCACCGTGCTGCTCGACGGCGTGCCCGCCACGACGATCGACATGACCGACGCATCCTTCGTCGGTCAGGGCCAACGCGTGGATCTCGGTGGGGCACGCACGTTCCAGCGCCTCGATGTGCGCATCGACGACGCCAACGTCAAGGGACTCCCCAACTTCGTGGGCATCAGCAACGTCGGGTTCCGGGAGATCACCGTGCCCGGTGTCAGCGCGCAGGAATGGATCGTGACTCCGAGTGCGGGCCTCGATCAGTTCCCCACCACACCAGCGAGCTTCCTGTTCACGCGACTGCGTTCGAACCCCATCGAGGCCTACCGCCAGGACCCCGAGCTCGCGATGCGCCGCATCTTCACCATCGTCGCGCCGTCGACCTACGCACTCGGCGGCACCGCTCGCCTGAACGCGGGCTCGAACAGCGCACTCGTCGACCGCCTCCTCGGCCGGCCCGGCCTCGCAGACGGCAGCCCGATCGTCGATGGCACCCGTTATCTCGGCGGCGCCCTGCCCGATCGTCCTTCGTCCGCAGTCGACGGCGATCCGACCACTGCGTGGGTGACCCCGTTCGGCAATCAGATCGGCGCCTCGTTCTCGATCACGAACCCGACCCGCTTCACGACACGATCACTGAACCTCTCGTTCCTCGACGACGGCCTGCACTCGACGCCGACGCGGCTCACGCTCACGACCGATGAGGGCGCATCGGTCACCGTCGATGTGCCCTCGAGCGGCGTCGGCGCCGATGGCGTGCGTCATGAGCGCATCACCCTCCCGGGCGACGGCATCAGTGGCCGCACACTCGGGGTCACCATCGCCGGCGAACGGGAGATCACGACGAAGGAGTACTTCGGCGGCGGGCAGCATGCAGACGTTCTCGGGGCGGACGACCAGGGACGCCG
>CAYVUO010000059.1:7309-11191 GCA_964454715.1 uncultured Bifidobacterium sp.
GCCATCGTCGATCTCGGAGCCCCGGTCACACTGGCGCCCGTGCCCGCCAGCCTGCCCGCCACCTGCAGGAACGATCTCGTGACCGTCGACGGAGCGCCAGTCCCCGTGCGATTGAGCGGTACGACGGCCGACGCGGTGGCTCGCGCCGCACTCACGTTGACGCAGTGCGATTCACCGGTCGTCGACCTCGCCCAGGGCACCCATCGGATGACCGCGGCGGCGGGGCTCGACACCGGCGTCGACGTCGATCGGGTGGACGTGTACCCCTCCGCCACTCCGCCCGACCAGCGGGGTGGCTACTCCCCCGGCACGGCCGCAACGGCGACGAGCATCTCGGCACCCACGCCCACCCTGGACTGGAAGCAGACCGGCGAACTGTCGTACCGGGTGGAGGTCCCTGCTGGTTCGTCCCCGTTCTGGCTCGTACTCGGGCAATCGCTCTCGGCCGGTTGGAATGCTCGCGTCGTCGGTGGCGCGTCCCTCGGCGCACCCACCCTCATCGACGGCTTCGCCAATGGGTGGTACGTCGAGCCGGGCTCCGGCCCCATGACCATCGAGATCAGGTGGGCTCCGCAACGAACCGTGTGGATCGCACTCGCCCTCTCCGCGCTGTGGTTCGCAGGACTGCTCATCGCGACGGTCGTGTTCGCCACTCGTCGTCGGCGAACGACCGTCCGAGATGACTCCGAGGCGGCTGCTCGCCCCATCTCGCTCCGGCGCGTGGAGGGCTCGAGGTCGACGCGCTCGCTCCTCGTCATCGGTGCTGCTCTCTCCCTCGGAGCACTCCTCATCGGCGGACTCGGTGTCGGCATCGCCTTGGCCGTCTGGTGCGCGATCGCACTCGCCTCGCGACGGACGACCCTGGCTGCCCTGATCGCGTCGGTCGGTTCGGTCGCCGCGATCGTGGTGCTCTACGTCGGATTGCAGTGGCACCGTCGCTATCCCTTGGGTGTCGAGTGGCCGTCGGGGTTCTGGATCGCTCCCCAACTCGGATTCTTCGCCGTTCTCGTGGTGGTCGCGGAGACGCTGCTGCGGGCTGCGAACGGTCACGAGCCATCGCCGACGAGCGGAGTAGCGTCGATCAACGGCGAACGAGCCCAGCCCGAGCAGCACTGAGGATTCCGATGGGATTGCGCACCCCGAACGAGTACGTCGAATCGCTCCGCGACGATCGCACCGTGTACTTCGAGGGCGAGCGCGTCACCGACGTCACGGCGCATCCGGTGATCCGCAAGGCCATCGACCATGCCGCCACCGACTTCGCCCTCGCCGAGGATCCCAGCACTCGATCCCTCGCTGTCGTCGGAGACGGTCCCGATGCCTTCAGTCGGTACTTCCTCGAACCCCGCTCGACCGATGATCTCCTCGACCGTGCTGCACTGATCGAGACGGCGACGTCACGATGCAAGACCCTCGTCCCGCTCATCAAGGAGATCGGCACCGACGCCCTGTTCGCCCTGCGTCGCATCGGACGATCGCTCGACGCCGCTCGGGGCGACAGCGAACGATCGGGGCGGATCGACGACTTCTTCGCCCATTGCCGTGACGGCGATCTCGCCATGTCGGTCGCGCAGACCGACGTGAAGGGCGATCGCAGCCTGACCCCCTCTCAACAGACCGACCCGGAGTCGTACCTGCGCATCGTCGATCGCACATCCGACGGAATCGTGGTGCGCGGCGCGAAGGTCCACACGAGTTGCACACCCAACGTCAACGAACTGATCGTGCTCCCGACGCGTGCGATGGGCCCCGACGACACCGATTGGGCCGTCAGCTTCGCCATCCCTGTCGCGACCCCGGGTCTCGTGCTGGTCGCCAGCCCCTACGGATCGCACGCGGACTCGACGTTCGAGAACCCGCTGAGCGCCGAGCGCATGATGCTCGAGACGACCACGATCTTCGACGATGTGTTCGTCCCCAATGACCGCGTGTTCCTATCTGGCGAGACCCAATTCGCCGGTCCGTTGGCCATGGAGTTCGTCTCGTATCACCGCTACACCGCGATCGCCTACAAGTTGCCGCTCGTCGACGCACTCGTGGGATCTGCTGCACTCATGGCCGACATGAACGGCATCGCACGCGCCGGTCATGTGCGCGAGAAGCTCACCTGGCTCATCACCTATGCCGAGACGCTTCGCGCCCTCGTGCAGTCATCTGCCCTCCGAGGCACACCCGATGATGCCGGCGTCTACGTTCCCGATCCGCTCGTGGTGAACATCGCCAAGTCACACTTCGCGCACGGATTCCACACCGCGCTCCAGCACGTGCAGGACATCTCGGGTGGTCTCCTCGTCACCGCTCCCGGCGGCGCGGACTTCGACAATCCCGCCACGGGCGAATTCCTCCGCCGTTACCTCGGCGGACGCGACGGAGTGGACGGCGAGGAGCGCATCCGCGCCATCAAGATGGTGTCCGACCTCACCACCGGCGACTTCGGCGGCTACCACACCGTTCTCGCCATCCACGCCGAGGGCTCACTCGAGGCCGAGAAGATGCTGATCGAGCGCTCCTACGATCGCACCCGCGTCATGCAGTACGCCCGGCACCTCGCCGGTCTCGACTGAGCTCAGTACGCGTCGAAGTCGAGGAACTCGAGCGCCTCGAGTGTGAACGCGTCCTGATCGAACTGCGGTTGCAGTGAGTGCAGGACGAGTGAGAGCGGCGACGGCATGCGTGACTCGGGCAGGGTGATGCCGCGGGCGGCGAACCATGGGCCTCGACCCCAGTGGATCGCGAAGGGTGTGCGATGCACCGACCACATCAGGCCACTCACCTCACCGCTCGACAGGGTCGAGTTCGCGCCGTCGCGACCGAGCACCTTGAGCACCGCGGCGAACCGGGTGCCAGCCGCCCGCGTGCGGGTGGACACGACGACGTGCTCCTCGCTCACGTGGAGCCAGTAGCGATGTCGGGGGCGACGGAGACGCCATGCCAACGACTCGACGTCCCATTCGGGTGAGTGACCGGCGCTCATCGGCCGAGCAAGACCACGTTCGGCGAGTGCGGCGACCGCGGCCCCGAAGGCCGGGTCGTCATTGCCGGTCGTCACGAAACGCGTGCGCACTCGGCCCGGAGCCAGCAACGTGGCTCGGAACGCCGGAAGTGCTCGCCATCCCATGGCCGAGACCATCCGTGGCGCCGAATTGGCATTGGCGATGCCGAGGATCCCGTCGAGACCGGCAGCCCGGCCTCGCTCATAGGCATCCTCGACCGTACGTCGGAAGGTTCCTCCGCCGCGGGCCTCGGGATCCACGGCGAGGTCGATGCCGATGCCCAGGGTGAGTCGCCGCCCGGCTCCATCGGCGAAGCGCAACGGCTGGAGCGCGTAGTTGCCGAGACGACGATCCCCATCATCGACCCGACCAACCGCAGCGCGGCCCATCGGAGATTCGTCGTAGCTCCAGCGCAAAGCCTCGACATCGAGGGGATCGGCGTGTTCGAACACCGCATTCAGCATGCGAGCCGTGCGAGCGAGTTCGGCATCATCGGTCACGACGATGCGACCTCGACACCGTCCCGGGCATCACCGAGGTTCGCTACGCGCGAGGCGTCATCCGACCGGCGATCGAACCATCGACGCACGAGCGCATCGATGGCGATGGCGGCGAACATCACGATCGAGACCTCGGCAGCGATGCGATAACGAGAGATGCCGAAGGTCGTGGCCGCGGTGAAGGTGGCCAAGACCGCCCATAGCCCTACGACCAGCACGGGCTGCTTGCGACGCCACTGCACCACGAGACCCCCGACGGCAAAGGGAAGGAGCGCGAGGTACTGCCAGAACCCCAACCACGCCGGGAACCAGGGCCGGCCCTCGTCGACGTCGAACTGCATGGTCTGACCCGGCCGGAAGAATCCCCACATGCGTCCGATGCGCGCCGG
>CAYVUO010000060.1:0-1244 GCA_964454715.1 uncultured Bifidobacterium sp.
GTCTTTCCGGCACCGCGGTGTTCACCCGCTCGCTCGACACGGTGTCGGGCATCGGGTACGACCGTGCTGCGAAGTTGGGCGACTGGGTGCGTGAGCACCACGAGTTGCGTCGAGTCGTCACCAACCTCGCGGTCTACGACTTCGACACCCCCGACCATCGGATGCGCCTCGCGTCGTTGCATCCGGGCGTGAGCGTCGACGATGTGGTCGCCGCATGCTCGTTCGAGCTCGTCATTCCGTCCGATGTGCCGACCACGCGTCTGCCGACCGACGAGGAACTCCGTGTGCTGCGCGAGGTGCTCGATCCCCGTTCGTTCCGCGATCGCGAACTTCCGGCGGTCTGATGCACCCGGCATTGCAGACCCCGCTCATCGACCTGCTCGGGTCGCGCTATCCCATCGTGCAGACCGGCATGGGCTGGGTCGCCGGCCCGAAGCTGGTGTCGGCCACCTCCAATGCCGGTGCCTTCGGCATCATCGCGTCGGCCACGATGACCTACGACCAACTCGTGGCGGCAGTGGCCGAGACCAAGTCGCGCACCTCAGCCCCGTTCGGCGTCAACATGCGTGCCGATGCCGACGACATCATGGATCGCTGCAAGTTGCTCGTGAGCGAGGGCATCCCCGTCGCGTCGTTCGCGCAGGCCCCGAAGAAGGATCTCATCGAGTACCTGCACGATCACGGTGTGAAGGTCATGCCCTCGATCGGTGCCAAGCGCCATGCCGAGAAGGTGATGGAGTGGGGCGTCGACGCCATCCTCGTGCAGGGTGGGGAGGGTGGCGGTCATACCGGCGCGGTGCCCACCTCGCTGCTGTTGCCCGAGGTCGTCGATGTCGTCGGCGGCCGCGTACCCGTCGTCGCCGCTGGTGGCTACTTCGACGGTCGCGGTCTGGTGTCGGCTCTCGCCTATGGAGCGAGCGGCATCGCCATGGGCACGCGTTTCCTGCTCACCTCCGACAGTGCGGTGCCGATGGAGGTCAAGAAGGCGTACCTCGGCACCGGTGTGACCGGCACGATCGTCACTACCAAGATCGATGGCGCTCCGCATCGCGTGATCCTCACCGATCTGGTGAAGCAGATGGACGGGGCCTCGCCCCTCACCGCCGCGCCCAAGGCCGTGCTCAATGCATCGAAGTTCCGCAAGTACACCGGCCTGTCGTGGCTGCAGATGTTGCGCGAGGGCCGCGAGATGAAGAAGCGCATGGATCTCTCGTGGGCCGAGGTCATCATGGCGGGCAATACGC
>CAYVUO010000060.1:1254-11097 GCA_964454715.1 uncultured Bifidobacterium sp.
CGATCCTCACCAAGGCGACCCTGTGCGATGGCGAGCTCGACGCCGGCATCCTGCCCACGGGCCAGGTGGTGGGCGTCATCGACGATCTGCCCAGCGCCGACGAGGTCGTCGCTCGCATCATCGCCGAGGCCGAGTCGACCCTCGATCGACTGGCCGGACGAGTTCCCGGTTCCTGACCCACTGGAGGCTGCCATGACCACCGTCATCGACGGACCCGACGCCGTGCGTGCTGCTGTCGGCACCCATCTCGGTTACAGCGACTGGCTGACGATCGAGCAGGACCGCGTGAACCTGTTCGCCGACGCCACCGGCGACCACCAGTGGATCCACGTCGACCCCGAGCGCGCCGTCGATGGGCCGTTCGGCGCGCCGATCGCGCATGGCTATCTCACGATGTCGTTGTCGAACTTCTTCCTGCCCCAGATCGTCGAGGTCAGCGGGTTCAGCGCCGGCATCAACTACGGCGTCGACAAGGTGCGGTTCCCGTCGCCGGTCAAGGTCGGTGAGCGCATCCGCGCCGGTGCCGAGCTGGTCGAGGTCACCGACGTTCCCGGCGGCCTCCAGACCCGCATGCTCGTCACCATCGAGATCGACGGCGGCACCAAGCCGGCCTGCATCATCGAAGCCCTCTCCCGCTGGCTCGTCTGAGCCCCGCGCCCTCATCGAGCACCAAGGAGATCGTCATGGAGTCCTACCGTCCGGGTGAACCGTTCTCGGGAGTCATCGGTCGCGAGATGAGCGATTCGGTGCAGGCCTATCCCGACATCGTCCGTCCCGAACCGGGCTCACCCAATGTCGTGTTCATCGTGCTCGACGATGTGGGCTTCGCCCAGATCGGGTGCTTCGGCTCCGACATCGACACGCCGAACTTCGATCGTCTCGCCAACGGCGGCCTCCGCTATCGCTCGTTCCACACCACCGCCATGTGTTCGCCGACGCGCGCAGCGTTGCTCACGGGCCGCAACCACCACACCACGGGCATGGGTGGCATCGCCGACAACGCGACCGGTTTCCCCGGTTTCGATGGTCGCATCGACAAGGACACCGGCTTCCTGTCCGAGGTGCTCCGCGACAACGGCTACGCGACGTGGGCAGTGGGCAAGTGGCACCTCGCGCCGCGCGAGGAGACCGATCTCGCGTCCTCGCGTGCGCGTTGGCCGCTCGGTCGCGGCTTCGAACGCTTCTACGGCTTCCTCGGTGCCGAGACCAATCAGTACGCCCCCGATCTCGTCGCCGACAACCACTACGTCGAGCAGCCCTACTCGGCCGACGATGGCTACCACCTGACCGACGATCTCACCGACAAGGCCATCGAGTTCGTAAACGATCTGCGCAACGTCACCACGCAGAAGCCCTTCTTCCTCTACCTCGCCTATGGCGCATGCCATTCGCCGCATCAGGCACCGGCCGAGTTCATCGATGCCTACCGCGGACGCTTCGACGAGGGTTGGGATGCCTGGCGCGCCGCCACCCATCAGCGTCAGATCGACCTCGGCATCCTGCCGGCGGGCACCGAGCTCACCGAACGCCCCGAGTGGGTGCAGGAGTGGGACGCGCTCCCCGAGATCGAGAAGAGGGCCTATGCCCGCATGATGGAGGTCTACGCCGGCTTCCTCACACACACCGACTTCCACGTCGGTCGTCTGCTCGATCACCTCGCCGAGACCGGCGATCTCGACAACACGATCGTGGTCGTGCTCTCCGACAACGGCGCGTCGCCCGAGGGTGGCCTCCATGGCGCGTTCAACTCGATCCGTTGGTACAACCAGGTGCCGTTGTCGCTCGAGTCGGTGCTGCCACATCTCGACGAGCTCGGCTCGCAGGCATCGCACGGTCACTACCCCTACGGCTGGGCCCTGGCCGGCAACACGCCGTTCCAGCGTTGGAAGCGCGAGTGCCATGAGGGTGGTGTCGCCGATCCGCTGATCGTGCACTGGCCCGCCGGCACTGCGGCCACGGGCGAGGTGCGCACCCAGTACTTGCACGCCATCGACATCGCCCCGACCATCCTCGACGCACTCGGTCTCGACATGCCCGCCACCATCGACGGCGTGGCCCAGAAGCCGGTCGAGGGGCGCAGCCTCCTCGGTTCGTTCACCGAGTCCGAAAGTGACTGCGCTCGCACGACGCAGTACTACGAACTGCTCGGTTGCCGTGCGATCTACCACGACGGCTGGAAGGCCGTGGCCTATCACCCGATGCGGGGACAGATGTACATCCCCGGCAGTGATCCAGACCTTCCCTTCAGCCAGGACAAGTGGGAGCTGTATCACGTCGCCGAGGACTTCTCCGAGAGCAACGACCTCGCGGCCGAACATCCCGACAAGGTGCGCGAGATGATCGAGCGGTGGTTCGTCGAGGCCGGACGCCATGGCGCACTGCCGTTGCATTCGAGTCGTCCGGTCGATGCCGATCGTCCGAGCCACGTCGAACATCGCTCGCGCTACATCTACCGACCTGGTTCGCCCGTGGCCACACCCGGTGCGGTCGACGTGCGTCATCGGCCGTCGGTCACGATCGCATCGGTCGAGATGTCCGAGGGCGATGAGGGCGTGCTCATCGCGCACGGTGGTCGCTTCGGCGGCTATTCGCTGTATGTGCAGAATGGATGCCTGCACTACGTGCACAACGTGCTGGGCGAGGAGTGGAACCGGGTGTCATCGCCGCCACTGCCGACCGGCGCCCATCGCATCGGCTACACGTTCACGCCGACCGGGCGCTTCGAGGGTGATGTCGATCTCCTCGTCGATGGCGAGGTCGTTGCCAGTGGGCACATCCCCCGCACGACGGTCTACTCGTATGTGCTGTTCGGTGAGTACCTCTGCATCGGTGAGGACGACTGCACTGCTGTCGATCCCCGTTACGTAGCGCCGTTCCACTTCACGGGAACGATCGACAAGGTCGTCGTCGACGTGTCGGGCGAACCGCACAGGGATCTCGCACTCGAACTCGAAGCGTTCCTCGCCACGCAATGACGACCGGAGCTCACCGGGGATGACTGCGGCCGAGCCGTCGATCCGCACCTACGCTCCCGGTGGAGCATTCGCGGGCACCATCGGCCGCGAGATGTCGGATTCGATCCAGGCCTATCCCGACATCGTCCGTCCCCCCAGCGGTGCACCCAATGTCGTGTTCATCGTGCTCGACGACGTCGGCTTCGCCCAACTCGGTTGCTATGGCTCCGACATCGACACACCGAACCTCGACCGTCTGGCTGCTGGTGGTCTGCGCTATCGCTCGTTCCACACCACGGCGATGTGCTCGCCCACCCGTGCTGCGTTGTTGACCGGCCGCAACCATCATTCGGTGGGCATGGGCACGGTGTCGGAGATGGCCACGGGGTTCCCCGGTTTCGACGGTCGCATCGATCGCGATACCGGCTTCCTCTCGGAGGTGCTCCGCGACAACGGCTACGCCACTTGGGCGGTGGGCAAGTGGCACCTCACGCCTCGCGAGGAGACCGATCTCGCCGCCTCGCGGGCGCGTTGGCCGCTCGGTCGCGGCTTCGAACGCTTCTACGGCTTCCTCGGGGCCGAGACCAACCAGTACGCCCCTGATCTCGTGGCCGACAACCAGTTCGTGCCGCAGCCGTACTCGGCGGCCGAGGGCTACCACCTCACGGCCGATCTCGTCGACCACTCAATCGAGTTCATCAACGACCTGCGCAACGTGACGACCCGGAAGCCGTTCTTCCTCCAGCTCGCGTTCGGTGCGTGTCACGCCCCCCATCAGGCTCCGCCCGAGTTCATCGGTGCCCATTCCGGTCGTTTCGACGCGGGGTGGGATGAATGGCGTGCGGCAGCGCACGCGCGACAACTCGACATGGGCATCCTTCCCGCCGGCACTGCGCTCACCGAACGCCCGCCATGGATCGCCGAGTGGGCGTCACTCACCGACGACGAGAAGCGGGTGCACGCGCGACTGATGGAGGTCTACGCCGGCTTCCTCTCCCACACCGATCACCACATCGGTCGACTGATCGATCATCTCGCCACGACCGGCGATCTCGACAACACGATCCTGATGGTGCTCTCCGACAACGGCGCCTCGCCCGAGGGAGGGCCCCACGGCGCCTGGAACATGATGCGCCTCTACAACGGTGCCCCGTTGACCTTCGAGTCGGCCTCCGAGCATCTGGACCTCATGGGCACCCCCGAGTCATTCAGTCATTACTCCAGCGGATGGGCGTTGGCCGGCAATGCGCCGTTCCAACGTTGGAAGCGCGAATGCCACGAGGGTGGAGTGGCCGATCCGCTGCTCGTGCATTGGCCCGCGGGCATCGCTGGCGCGGGTGAGGTGCGGTCGCAGTACCTACATGTCATCGACCTCATGCCCACCGTCCTCGACGCGATCGGGATCGACATGCCTTCGGCGATGGCCGGTGTGGCCCAGAAGCCGATCGAGGGCCGCTCGATGCTCGCGACCTTCACCGATGCCGACAGCCCCATCGAGCGGTCGACGCAGTACTACGAGATGGTCGGATGCCGCGCCATCTATCACGAGGGGTGGAAGGCGGTGGCCTATCACCCGACCCGCGCCCACAACTACGTGCCCCTCGATCCCGATGCTCCCGCATCGCAGGACCGCTGGGAGCTCTACCACGTCGCGGTCGACGTCTCGGAGAGTCGAGATCTGGCGTCGGACCACCCCGAGAAGGTGCGCGAGATGATCGAGCGGTGGTTCGTCGAGGCCGGGCGTCACGACGCGATGCCCGTTCACCACCAACGACCGTTCGACGCGGCGCGCCCGCATCACGTCGAGCGCACCGTCCGCACCGTGCTCCGTCCCGGTGGACCGATCGCCAACGCCGTCGCCGTCGACGTGCGTCATCGCCCGTCACTCACCGTCGCGTCGGTGCAGTATGCCGAGGGTGATGAGGGCGTGCTGATCGCGCATGGTGGTCGCTTCGGCGGCTACTCGCTCTACGTGCAGGACGGACGGCTCCACTACACGCACAACTTGCTCGGTGACGAGCGGTTCCGTGTGTCATCACCGACCATCCCTGCTGGTGCGCGTCGTCTCGGCTACTCGTTCACCCCCACGGGTGATCGATCGGG
The DNA here is from genome assembly GCA_964454715.1 of uncultured Bifidobacterium sp. Classification (GTDB taxonomy): domain Bacteria; phylum Actinomycetota; class Acidimicrobiia; order Acidimicrobiales; family Acidimicrobilacustridaceae; genus Acidimicrobilacustris. Next base: position 6,312 of record CAYVUO010000060.1, read on the forward strand.
CCTGGTCGAACTGGTCGTCGACGATGAGGTCGTGGCGTCGGGAGAGGTGCCACGGACCACAGAGATCGCCCATTCGCTGTTCGGTGACCCACTCTGCGTCGGGTACGACGACGGCACTCCGGTCGACGACACCTACGAGTCGCCCTTCGCCTTCACCGGCGTGCTTCACTCGGTGGTAGTGGACGTGTCGGGAATGCCCCATCGAGACCTCGCGCTCGAGCGCGAGGCGCATCGGGCGTCGCAGTGAGCGATCTCCGACTCCCGCCGACGTTCCCGCCCGGTGCGCCTCCGGCATTCCATGTGCTGGCCAAGCCCACTGGTTCGGTGTGCAACCTCGACTGCACCTACTGCTTCTTCCTCTCGAAGGAACAGCTCTATCCCGGTGACCGCTTCCGCATGTCCGACGAGATCATGCGGGCGTGGATCACCCAGGTGATCGAGGCGCATCGCACCCCGGAGGTCACCATCGCCCTGCAGGGTGGTGAACCCACGCTCATGGGTCTCGACTTCCTGCGCCGGCTCGTTGCCCACGCTCGCGCCGTGGCCGGGCCCCGACGCCCCCTCGAGTTCACTCTCCAGACCAATGGCACACTTCTCGACGACGAGTGGTGCGAGTTCTTGGCAGCCGAAGGTTTCCTCGTCGGGCTCTCGCTCGACGGTCCTGCACCAATGCACGACGCCTACCGCGTCGACAAGCAGGGGAGGCCCACCTACGACCGCGTCATCGACGCGTGGACGTTGCTCCAGCGCCACGGTGTGGCCACCAACGTGTTGTGTTCGGTGCACGCCGCCAACGGCGATCACGGGCTCGAGGTCTACCGCCACTTCCGTGACGATCTCGGCGTTCGCTACATCCAGTTCATCCCCATCATCGAACGCGTGACTCCCGAGACGGCTGCAGTGGCCGAGGCCGGCTGGGGCGAACGGGCATCGGAACGGCCGCTCTACGTGCAGCGTGGTTCGGGCACGACCTCTCGATCGGTCACGGCGGCGCAGTGGGGGAGGTTCCTCATCGCGGTGTTCGACGAATGGGTGCGCAATGACGTCGGTGAGGTGTTCGTGCCGATGTTCGACACGGCGCTCGCCTCCTGGCTGGGCATGCCGTCGTCGATGTGCATCTTCGCCGAACGCTGTGGCGGGGCCATCGCCCTCGAGCACAACGGTGACGTCTACTCGTGCGATCACTACGTCGAGCCCGAGCATCTGCTCGGCAACGTCACCACGTCGACACTGGTCGAGCTCGTGGCATCACCGAAGCAGAGGGCGTTCGGGGCGGCGAAGGCCGATCTTCCCCGACAGTGCCGCGACTGCGAGGTCCGCTTCGCGTGCCACGGGGAATGCCCCCGCAATCGCTTCGACACGACTCGAGATGGCGAGGCCGGCCTCAACCATCTCTGTGAGGGCTACTACGCCTTCTTCACCCACATCGATGGGCCGATGCGGCGCATGGCCGACCTGCTGAGGGCCGGTAGGGCCCCCAGCGAGGTCATGCACTGATCGATCAGCTGTCGGAGCGCTCGATGGCCCGCTCGTCGGTGCCCAGGTACGAGGCGATGACATGCGGGTTGTTGCGCACCGAGACGGGATCGCCCTCTGCGATCACGCCACCGGCCTCGAGGCAGTAGATGCGATCGGAGATCGACATCACCATGGGCATGTCGTGCTCGATGATGAGGATCGACGCACCGAGTTCACGGCGGATCGACTCGATGAGCGGACCGAAGGCTTCGGTCTCGCGCTGAGCCACACCGGCCGTCGGCTCGTCGAGCAACAGCAGTTCACTGTCGAGGGCGAGCAGTGCGCCGAGTTCGACGATGCGTCGCGAACCGGTCGAGAGCTCACCGAGCAGCGACTCGGCGTAGCGCGAGAGGCCGAGGTAGCCGATGATCTCGTTGGCCTGGTTGCGCTTGCGGCGCTCGCGCTGCGGTGACGGCGGCAGCGACAGCATCGACGGTACGAGCAGCGAACGCTCTCGGGCCTCGAGGGCGACCATGAGCGTCTCTCGCACACTGAGCGACGAGAACAGTCGGGCATTCTGGAAGGCGCGACCCATGCCCAAGCGGGCGCGTCGCGGCGACGACATGTTCGATACCTCGGTACCGAACAGCTCGATGCTGCCGGTGGACGGAACGAATCCGCTGATCGCGTTCATGAGCGTCGACTTGCCGGCTCCATTGGTGCCGATGAGGCCGACGATCTCGCCCGGACGCACCTCGATCGAAGCCTTGTCGACGGCGATGCGGCCGCCGAAGCGCACGCTCACCTCGGTGGTCACCAACGGCTTGGCCGAGGCGTCGGTGTGGGTCTTGACACTGGCGATCGACGACACGGTGCCGGTCTGGGTGTTGCGCTTGGGCTCCCAGCCCGTGCGCTTGGCCAGCCAGTTGAGGAGCATGTCGCGCCCGCTGTGCAGCACCGAGATCAGGCCGCCGGGGAAGTAGAGCAGCACGACGAGCATGCCGATGCCCGACGCGAACAACTTCACCTGTGGTGTGCCATCGAACATGATCGGCAGCGCGACGATCACGATCACGCCGAGCACCGCACCGGTGATCGAGGCGATGCCGCCGACCACCGCGACGGCGACGACACGCAGCGACTGGTCGACATCGAACCAACCGGTGTTGGGGCTGAGTTCTCCTTGGGCCGACAACAGTGGCAGCAGGCCACCGGCGAGTGCGGCGAGCCCACCTGAGATGGCGAACGCCAGGATCTTCTTGGTCGTCGGCGACACGGTGTAGGCGGCTGCGGTGAGTTCGTTGTCACGCACCGCGATGATCGAACGGCCCACGCCGGTGCGTCGGATCTGCCATACCAACAGGATCGCGATCGCCATGACGAACAGAGAGAACCAGTACACGCCGTGGAAGTTGTTGCCCTTCACCTGCCAGAACAACAGGTTGAAGCCCTTGGCCCGGGTGACTCCGAGCTTGGCGATGCCGCCCTGGCCCGAGAGGTTGCTGTTGAAGATGAGCCAGTTGCGCACCATCAACCCGAATCCCAAGGTGATCACCGCCAGGAACAGGCCCTTGATGCGCAGAGCCGGCACGCCGACGATGAGGGCGGCGATCACGCCGAACACCACACCGAACAGGATGGCCACGGGGATCGGTAGGTCCTGCGAGAACTTCACGGTGAAGTACGCACCGATGGCCACGAAGCCGAACTGGCCCAGCGACAGCTGGCCCGCCCATCCGGTGAGCACCGTGACCGACAGTGCGGCGATGATCCAGATCGGGATCTCCGAGTAGCGCAGCCAGTCGGTGGGCTTGTCGAACATGAACGTCGGAAGCAGCAGTGCTCCGGCGACGAGCAGGCCGATTCCGGTGATGGTCGAGGCGCGGTAGAGGGGGTGCTTGCGCAGTTCCTCGTTGGCCGCCTTCATCTTGGTGGTGAGCTGCCACTCTCCGGTGTTCATGCCGGCCGACTTGCCCTTCACGAGGATGAGCACGAGCAGCAGCACGAAGATGGCGACGGTGTTGGTGCCGATGGGTACGTCACCGGTCTGACCCCAGGTGACGAGCACCATGTCGAGCACGCCGACGACGATGCCACCGATGACGGTCCAGTTGAACGATCGCATGCTGCCGAACATCGCCGCGGTGAGCGAGAGCAGCAGGAGCTTCGGGCCGAGGGCCGAGCTCACGGTCGCGATGTTGCCGCCCTGCACCGGAGCGATGAGGAGCGCAGCGATCACGGCGAGCAGGCCGGCGAGGCCCCACACCTTGGTCGACACGGCGCGGATCGAGATGCCGGCCAACTGTGCCGAGGGTGCGTTGTCGGCGGTGGCTCGCACCTGACGACCGAAGTTCGACTTCTGCAGCAACCAGGTGAGCGCCAGCATCAGCAGGGGAGCGGCGATCAGGATGGTGATCTCCGGGCCCTTCACGGTGACGCCGAACGGCTCCCACTGGCCGCTGAGGATCGTGGGATACGACACATTGGCGGTGAGGTCATCGGGGATCGGTAGACGCAACTGCAGCAACTGGATCAACTGTGTGATGCCCAACGTCGCCACGAACAGCAGCAGACGCGGTTGGGTGAACAGTCTCCGAAGGATGAGTTCCGCTGCCACGCCGAGGATCACGCCGCACGCGAGCGCCAACGGCATCGAGAACGAGTAGGGGATCGAGTACTGCAGGAACAGCAGTGCCATGACGTAGCCGCCGAAGGCACCGATCTGGCCCTGGGCGAAGTTGATGACGCCCGTGGCCCGGAAGATGAGCACGAGGCCGAAGGCCACCAGTGCGTAGACGAGTCCCTGGACGACACCCGAGAACACGATGTCGCCGCCAACATGTCAGGCCCCCCCTCCGCTCAGGACCCCGCCCCGCAAGAGGTCATCGCGCTCCAACCACTCCTGGGCCGGACCCTCCAACCGCACCTGGCCGCGCTCCATGAACACGGCGCGATCGGCGACCGAGAGTGCCACGTTGACCGACTGCTCGACGAGCACCATCGTGGTGCCCTGCTCCTTGAGCTTCTCGACGATCTCGAGCAGTCGCTGCACGATGATCGGTGCGAGACCGAGCGACAACTCATCGATGAGCAGGAGCTCGGGCTCGAGCATGACGGCCTTGCCGAGCGCCAGCATCTGTTGCTGACCACCGGACAACGAACCGGCCTTCGAGTCGATGAGATGGGTGAGTTCGGGGAACACCTCGAACACCGCATCGAGGCGGGCCTTGCGACGGGACTTGTCCTCGATCAATTCGCTCCAGAGTTCGAGGTTCTCGGCCACCGTCATCGACGGGAACACCGCCTCGCCGCCGGGGATCTGCATCAT
>CAYVUO010000061.1:0-1971 GCA_964454715.1 uncultured Bifidobacterium sp.
GACTGTTGGGGTCGAGGCCCGTGGTCGGCTCGTCGAGGAAGAGGACCGGTGGCCGCACGATCAGCGCGGCGGCGATGTCGAGACGACGGCGCATGCCCCCCGAGTAGGTCTTCGAGGGTCGGTTCGCGGCCTCGGTGAGATCGAAGTGCTCGAGCAGCTCATCGGCGACTCGCGAGGCATCGCGACGCGACAGTTGGAACAGCTGACCGACCATTCGCAGGTTCTCGCGACCGGTGAGGTTCTCGTCGACCGCGGCGTACTGACCGGCGAGCCCGATGCTCGACCGAACCTTGTCGGCCTGCTTCACCACATCGAACCCGTTCACCAGCGCACGACCCGAATCGGGAACGAGTGTCGTGGTGAGCACTCGAACGGTCGTGGTCTTCCCGGCGCCGTTCGGTCCCAGCAGGCCCACCACACTGCCTTCGGGCACGCGCAGGCTCACACCGTCGAGTGCGCGCACCTCACCGCCGAACGCCTTGACCAACGCCTCAGCCTCGATCGCGAACACATCAGATCCCATCTCGACCTCCGGGCCGCACTGTACGAGTCCGGGCTCGAGCGGCCCGCATCCCTCAGCCGAACGAGACTTCGCGCCGGTGCATGCGCCATCCCTCGACAGTGCGGATGACAGTGTCGTGGTAGTGCCCCATGAGTGACAGTCTCGGGGCCTCGTGGGTGTCGACGAAGAACAACCAGTACGAGTCGACCACCGCGGTGTGGTCGTCGGCGAACGAGACCGCCATCGTCGTGATGACGTGGCGCGAATTGCTGCCGGGGCCGACGGTTCCGGTCGCGCGACGCTCGTGGCTGCCCGCCCTGATGTCGTCGCGGCCGTGGCGAGGCGCGCCCGGCATGAGCCACTCGGCATCGATCGTGAACAACTCCGCGTACTCGTCGACGGTGCCGAGCCCGTCGGCGTACTGCGCCAGTCTCGCCACGAGGCTCCGCACCTCGAGCTCGTCGACGGCTCGATCGTTGTGTTCCGACATGACTCCCCCTCCTGTTGCGAACGATCGTGCCAGTTCGCCGGCACATCCGTCGCGATCCCCCCCAGCATGAGAGGATGCCGCCATGGAGATCTCCATCGGCATCTGCCCCGGCCCCGAGGCCGTCGAACTCGCCCGACTCGCCGAGGACCTCGGCTATCACCGAGCCTGGCTCTACGACTCGGCGGCGCTCTACGAGGACATCTGGATCAACCTCGCCAACGTCGTGTCCGCCACCGATCGCCTGAAGGTGGGCACCGCGGTGCTGGTTCCCAATCTCCGTCATGTGATGGCGACGGCATCGGCGATCGCCACCATCGAGCGCATGGCTCCGGGACGTCTCGTCTGCGGGTTCGGCACAGGGTTCACCGCCCGGATGGTTCTCGGCAAGAAGGCCATCAGCTGGGCATCACTCGTCACCTACGTCGAGACGCTGCACGCGCTGTTGCAGGGACGCACAGTCGACCTCGACGGTGCGCGGGCCGAGATGGTGCACATGCCCGATCTCGCCGCCGCCCGCCCCATCGACGTCCCGCTCTACATCTCGGCGCTCGGTCCCAAGGGCGTCGGGATCACCCAACGACTCGTGGCCGAGGGCACGTGCGCCGGGCTCATCGACATGGGCGGCGCGGCCACCGACGTCGGCCATCACGTGCAGATGGTGTCGGGAACCGTGCTCGACGCCGGAGAGTCGGCGGGCTCGGCCCGTGCGCGCGAGGCGATCGGTCCGTGGTACGTCGTGTCGTACCACGCCATCTGGGAGGCGTTCCCCGAGGGCGTCGCCGGAATGCCCGGTGGCGCCGAGTGGCTCGCCGACGTCGAGGCGGCGCGCCCCGAGGGCGAGCGCCACCTCGCCGTGCATCGCGGCCACGTCACCCACGTCGAGGGTCGGGACCGGGCGGTGCTCGACCTCGCCGACGAAGCGACACTCGCCGCACACGGTTGGGTCGGTGAGGCGGCCGACATCCGCTCCCGAGTCGAC
>CAYVUO010000061.1:1981-7155 GCA_964454715.1 uncultured Bifidobacterium sp.
ATCCGGCCCCGACGTCGCACGCGAGATGCGAGTCTTCGCCGAAGCCACCATCGGCTGAGCATGTCCCGAAGATTCCGCACGCCGACGCGAGCCTCGTGGCTCACGATCTTCGGCACCGTCCCCGACCACGGCCTGCAGCGTCGAGCCAGTGACATCGCCAAGGTGTTCGCCGGTCTCCTGCTCGCCGCCGTCGGTGCAGTGGCATCGCACACCTACGGTCACTTCGAGCGCGCGTTCCAGGATCTCGTCTCCGCACTCCCCGATCAGGTCGTGAAGACGGCGAAGGTCGTCAACGGCGGCGGAATGGTGGCTGCACTCGTCATCATCTCGGTCATCGCCATCTCGTCGCGGCGACCTCGCTTCATCCTCAAGATCGGACTCTCGATCGCCGTGGCGATCGGTCTGTCGGTCTGGTTGCAACATCTCATCGATGCTCCGGCCGCCGTGGGCGCCGCGAGCAAGGGACTCCAGGACTATCCGCAGTACCCGGGGATCCGTCTCGTGCTGGCGGCCGCCGTGTTCTTCGTCGCCGGCCCGGAGATGACCCGACCGTCGCGTCGCCTCATGAAGGTCCTCCTCATCATCATCGCGGCGAGCGCGCTCGGGCTCCACGACGGATACCCGAGCGGCATCATCGGCTCGCTCGCCCTCGGCTGGGCCATCGCGGCTGCCTTCCATCTCGTCTTCGGCTCCCCCGACGGCATGCCCGACCCCCGCGAGATCGAGCACGACCTCTCAGCCCTCGGGTTCGAGATCGGCACACTCACCGCCAGTTCGGTGCAGGTGTGGGGACAGAAGGCCTTCGAGAGCACGGTCGACAGCGACCTCTATCGGGTCATCGTGATCGGACGCGACGCCACCGACGCCGAACTGCTGACCAAGATCGGTCGCTCGATCTGGATGAAGGACTCCGGCCCCATCCTCGGCCTCACCCGCACCCAACAGATCGAGCATCAAGCGTTCGCTCTGCTCATGGCCGAGCGCGCCGGAGTCGACGTTCCCAAGATCGCACTGGTCGGCGAGATCGGTGCTCGGCGCGACTCGGTACTCGTGTTGAGCACGACTCGCAGGACGGCCCTGAGCTCGCTCGGAAGCGAAGCAGTGACGGACGACATGCTCGCGTCGTGCTGGAGGGAACTCGGCGAGTTGCATGCCGCGCATCTCTCGCACGGATCGATCAACGCAGATGTGCTCAGTGTCGGCGACGACGGCACGGTCGGATTCGTCGACCTCGCGATGGCGCGCATCAACCCCGACGACACTGCGCTACGAGTCGACCGAGCGGCGATGCTCATCGTCACTGCCGGTGTCGCTGGCGTCGAGCGCGCCGTCGACCAAGCCCGCAGTGCCCTCGGCGACGAGGAGCTCGAGGCCGTGCTCCCGCTCGTGCAGGCGAATGCCCTGACCCGCCTCTCTCGCAGGGGCGTCGACAGGACGCGCGGCCTGTGCTCGCAGATCCGCTCTCGTTCGGCCGAGGTCACGGGCACGGAGGCGCCCAAGCTCGTCGAGATGCATCGGGTGTCGGCCGCGAACATCCTCATCGCCGCATTCACGATCCTCGGCGTCTACCTGCTCATCGGCGAACTCAGTCACGTCGACTGGTCGACGGTGTTCTCCGATGCTCGTTGGGGATGGGTCGTGGCCACTGCGATCGTCGCCCAGACCCCGATCTTCGCGTTGTCGGTGGCCAAACTCGGCTCGGTGGCACAGCAACTCCCCCTCGGCCCCGTCGTCGCACTCGACATCGGCACGAAGTTCACCGGCCTCGCCGGCGGCGGTGTCACGACCATGGCGCTCGAGGTGCGGTTCTTCCAGAAGCAGGGCATGAAGGCAGCGGTCGCCGTCACCTCCAGTCTCCTCAACTCGGTCGCATCCGGCGTCGTGGAGGTCGTGCTGCTGCTCTTCGGCCTCTTCGTCGGCATCTCGTCGTTCTCACTCAAGCGCGGAGGGAACAGCAGCGGCCAGGGCAGCGGTGGACTCGCGGGATGGATCTATCTCGCAGCGATCGTCGTGGCCGTTGCACTGGCGGCGGTGTTCCTCATTCCGAGCCTGAGGCGCCGCCTCGGCGGGCTGCTCATGCCCCAGGTCCGCTCGGCGTGGTCGGAACTCTCGACGGTGATGCGCACCCCCAAGAAGGGTCTACAGCTGATCGGCGGCAATCTGCTCTCGCAGGTGCTCTACGCATGCGCGCTGTGGACTGCATTGCACGCCTACGGCGCGTCGCTGGGACTGCCGCAGCTGATCGTGATCAACACCTTCGCATCGGTACTGGGTGGGATCGCCCCCGTGCCCGGAGGCATCGGCGTGATCGAAGCGGGCCTCATCGCTGGGTTCACCGCGGCCGGCGTTCCCGATCAGGCCGCCATCGCAGCCACGTTCACCGCCCGGATGTTCACGGCCTACCTGCCGCCCATCGCCGGTTGGACGGCGATCGCCTGGATGCGTCGACGCGACTACGTCTGATCGCCGCTGTTCGAGGCACGACCGTGGAGCACGGCGTGCTCGAGCGCGTCGAGACGGGCCATGAGACGGTGGCCGAACTCCTGGAACTGCTCGATCTCGGTCGGTCCATCGTCGGCTTCGTCATCGGCCTCGCCTGACGAGGCAGCCGCCCGTCGACGCGCCGCCTGATCCATGAAGTTCGAACTGATCTGCGCTGTGATGACGGCGAGCACGATCAGGCCGAGCACCATGAGGAGCACGGCGAACACCCGACCTCCCGTGGTCACCGGGGAGTAGTCGCCATAGCCGACCGTCGCGACCGTGACGCACGCCCACCAGACCGCGATGCCGAGCGATGTGATGTCGGCATCGGGTGATGCCTTCTCGTAGGCCAACACGATGACTGTGAAGTTGGCGGCGAGCAAGACTGCGACGCCGAGGAAGTGCAGCAGATTGCCCTTGCGGAACATCGATCGCAGGAGTCGCAGGCTGAACACGATGCGCACCACGGGCATCACGACGACGACGACGGCGAGGAGATGGGTTCGCAGGTACCGTGCGCGGTGGTGCGACAGGCGCAGGCGCCAGAGCAGATCACACAGGTAGATGAACGAGACACCGAGGCGAAGCGTCCAGAAGATCCAAGTGCGGTCGGGATGCAACCTCGCGATCTCCCCTGGGGGCACGACCGTCACCCAGATCGTGAGCAGGGCGAGGATGTCGAGCGGCGCAGTCGATCGCAGCACCCAAGCGTCGAGCCTGGGATTGTCGGGTTCCGACGAGGAGGTCAGGAGCTTGAGGGTCTGCCGGGACGGTTTCAGCATGGCGACAGTCTGACCGCTCGCTCAGCCCTCGGAGACGAGCTCGGCGGCGCGGGCCCGCCATCGCTTCTGGTCGACCTTGCCATTGGCGGCGCGGGCGATGCTCTCGACGACCTCGACCCGGCGCGGCACCTTGTAGCCGGCGAGTCGCGTGCGCAGTGCTCCGAGCATCGCATCGAGGTCGATCGCGCTCGCTGCCCTCGGTTCGATGAAGGCGACGATCTGTTCACCGAACCGATCGTGGGGCGCACCCACGACGACTGCATCGACGACTGCGGGATCGAGCTTCAACGCCTCCTCGACCTCCTCGGGGAAGACCTTCTCCCCTCCGGTGTTGATGCAGCCGGACCCGCGTCCCAGCAGGTGAACGGTTCCATCGGCGTCGACCGTCGCGTGGTCGCCCGGAGTCGTCCATCGCTCGCCGCCGAGTTCGCGGAAGGTGCTCGCCGACTTCACCGGATCGTTGAAGTAGCCGATCGGCGAACGGCCGCGAATGGCGACGAGCCCGACCTCGCCGGTGCCGCGATCGACCGGAGTGCCATCGTCGCGGATCACCTGTGCGTGATCGCCCAGCTTGAAGCCTCCGGTGCGCACCGTGCCACGGGACGACGAGATCGAACGCCCCAGACCGACGGCCTCCGACGACCCAAGCGTGTCGACGCAGAGCAAGGTCGGATGATGGGCGATGAGACCGGCCTTCACCGACTCCGACCACATGACACCCGACGAGACGAGCACCGCGAGTGACGAGATGTCCCATCGATCCGGATCGGCGTCGAGCGCGTCGAGCAATGGACGTGCGAACGCGTCGCCGACGATCGCCATCTCGCGAACTCGATGACGCTGCACCGTGTCGAGCAGTTCGACGGGGTCGAACGCGGCGCGCTCGCACAGCACGATGGTTCCCCCGGAGCACAGCCCCGAGAACGTGACGAAGGCCGCGGTGCCATGCATCAGCGGCGCAGCCGGCAACACTCGCGTGCGGTCGTCGCCAGCAGCGGCGAGCGTCTCGGCGACGGCGGCCATGCCGCGTAGTTCGTCGTGACGGATCGCTGCGCCGCGATTGAGCACGCAGAGCAGATCGTCCTGTCGCCACATCACACCCTTCGGCATGCCCGTGGTGCCGCCGGTGTAGAGCAGGTAGAGGTCATCACCACTCCGTTCCGGCTCGACACCGCCGAACGACCGCCCGGCCGACGCCGACGATTCGTACGGCGCCGCCCAGTCCGGGCAGCTCCCCGAGCCGTCGTCGACCCAGAGCCAGAGCTCTACGTCCGGCACAGCAGCGCGGATCGGCTCGATCGTCGTCGTGAACGACCCATCGAACACCACACAGCGCGCGCCCGAGTCGGACCAGAGGTGCACGAGCTCGTCGGCCACGTAGCGATAGTTGGTGTTCACGGGCACCATGCCGGCCCGGAACACGGCGAAGATCGTCTCGAGGAACTCCGGTCGATTGACCATGTACTGGGCGACGCGAGCGCCTCGACCCAGCCCCGCCTCGACGAGACGCACTGCGACCGACTCCGAACGGGCGGCGAACTCTCCCCACGTCCAGGCGAGATCACCGCAGACCAGCGCAGGTCGCTCGGGCTGCAGCGACGCGACCTCGACCCACAGATCGGCGAAGTTCCAATCGGTCGACATGCCTCGCTCCTCATGGGCCAGCGCACCGAGTCCCCCCGATCGGGCGGCGGCTCGCCGGTACAGTACCGATCTGCCGCGCCGTGCGGTGCTCGAAGGGGGACGATGTGAACGATCGGGTCTACACCCATGAGTTCATCGACATCATCGGGGCGAATCGCGCCAACTACATGCACCACATGACGGCGAACTGGGTGCCGATGGCCCGCGATGACCGCGGCCAACTCTGCTTCGGTGTCTGGGGCGCGGTCGGCACCACCGGACACT
>CAYVUO010000061.1:7165-11055 GCA_964454715.1 uncultured Bifidobacterium sp.
GGCCCCGAGTCGTGAACATGTGGGAGGAGGCCGGATTCGACGGACTCGCCCACGCGCTCTCCCATGAACTCGGTCGCCCCACCCTCCAGGACCCCAAGCTCGAGGTCTGGTGGAACGAGGCCGCCAACTTCCGAAGCGGCGGATACGACCGCGTGCTCGTGCCCGCTCCATGGACGAGCACGATCGAAGAGCTCTGTGCCGATGGCGTGCGCGGGGCGACCTACGCCCACGACACCCTCACCGTCGATGTCGGTGGAGCCGACGACTTGCTGGCGAAGGTGCGCGACCTCGCCATCGACGCACACGCGGCATTCGGATGGCGTCTCGTCGGCGCCCTCAAGACCGCCATGCGAGCCGACACCGAATGCATCGTGATCTGGGCCGTTCCCGAGTGGTCGCAGTGGGCCGAGGTCGAGAAGGCGCGCGATTCGGACCCCGCGCTCCGGCGCTGGCGCGATGTCGTGTGGTCGTGCCTCCACTACGACCGATTCCTGATGTGCGATGCGCCGCTCGCGCCGCTGAAGTTGGGCCGTCAACCCGAGCGTTCCGACCGCACCTCCGACTGGGACGAACCGAGGTAGTCATGCACCTACGAGATTCCGACGAGGACGCCCGGTTCCGGGCCGAGGTGAGGGCTTGGTTGGCCGATGCCGTGCCGCGCATGCCCTCGCCACCCGATCCCACCGACTGGCCGGGACGTCGCTCCTACGACACGACCTGGCAGAGGATGCTGTCCGACGCCGGCTACGCGGGCATCAACTGGCCCGCCGAGTTCGGAGGACGCGGGGCCACGCCGACCGAGCACCTCATCTTCCTCGAGGAGGCCGCCGCCGCCGGTGCCCCCGATGTGGGAGTCGGTTTCGTGGGCCAGATGCACGCCGGACCAACGATCATCGTCGAGGGACGCGACGATCAGCGGGCCAAGCATCTTCCCGGCATCCTCGACGGGAGCCACGTGTGGTGCCAGGGGTTCTCGGAACCCGGAGCCGGTAGCGACCTCGCCAGTCTCCGCACCCGTGCTGTCCGCGACGGCGACGACTACGTGATCTCGGGCCAGAAGATCTGGACATCCCATGCCGAGGTGGCCGACTGGTGCGAGATGCTCGTGCGCACCGACGCCGATGCCCCCAAGCACAAGGGCATCTCGTGGCTGATCGTCCCGATGGACACACCCGGCATCGAAGTGCGGCCCCTGCTCACCGTGCAGGGCACCACCGAGTTCGCCGAACTCTTCCTCGACGAGGTGCGGGTTCCGGTCGCCAATCGCGTCGGCGCCGAGAACGACGGTTGGCGCGTCGCCAACGTCACGCTCTCGTTCGAACGGGGCACGGGCTTCATGAACGAGATGCTCGACACCGCGAACGTCCTGCGCGAACTGCTCGTGATCGCGCAACACACCCACCGCGGTGATGCCACGGCATGGGACGACCCCGGTGTGCGTCGTGATTTCGGCCTCCTCGCCGCCGAGCTCGATGCCCTCTGGGCGTTCACCAAGCGCAACGTGTCGCAGGGCGCGAAGGGAGCGATGTCGATGGGTGGCGGCTCGGCATTCAAGCTGGCCTACGGAAGCGTCGTGCACCGCATCGGGGATCTCGCGGTCCGAGTGCTCCATCGAAGTGCGCTCTCGTTCGACGATCTCGACGGGGTCGGATCGGGCACACAGATGCACCACAAGCTGAAGGCCTTCGCGGTCTCGACCGGTGGCGGCACCACACAGATCCAGCAGAACATCATCGCCGAGCGGGTGCTCGGCCTGCCCCGGGAGCGCTGATGGAACTCGATCCGAACGACGAACAGCGGGCGCTGCAGGAGATGGTCGCCCGATTCGCCGCCGACCGGTTCTCGATCGAGACGGTCCGCGCTGCCGGTGACGAGCATGGGTTCGATCGCACCGCCTGGCGCGAACTCGCAGAGTTGGGGACCTTCCTCATCTCGGTGCCGGAGTCGGACGGCGGCGTCGGGCTCGGAACCATCGAGTCGGTCCTCGTGCACGAGGCCCTCGGCGCCGCGCTGGTGCCGGGTCCGCTCGTCGCCTGCACGCTCGCCGCTCCGTTCGACCCGGAAGTCGCAGCCGGAGAGGCGATCGTCGGCGTAGTCGAGACGAGGCCCGGCTCCCCCGTGCTCGTCGAGCACGCAGCAGTGCTCGATGCACTCTTCGTGGTCACCGACTCGGGCATCTCACGCATCGCGCTCACAGATCTCGTGCTCGAGCCGATCGCGCATCCGATCGATCCGACCATGACCCTCTCGATCGCTCGTGACCTGCCGACGGGCGACGCGATCGGCGGGCCCGATCTCGCGCAGGAGTGGCGCCGGCTGGGTTCGGTGCTCAGCGCCGCGCAACTCGTCGGCAACTCCGAGGGCAGCACCGCCCTCGCCGTGCAGTACGCCACCGAGCGCGAGCAGTTCGGCCGTCAGATCGGTTCGTTCCAGGGCCTCAAGCACCTGCTCGCCGATTCCTTCGTGCGCACGGAACTGGCCCGGTCAGCGGTGTGGGCCGCAGGCGTCACCTTCGATGAACGTGATGCGGGCGACGTCGACCGAGCGATCGCCGGAGCACGTCTGCTCGCGGCGAGGGCCGCCACCGACAACGCCAAGACCAGTGTGCAAGTGCATGGAGGCATGGGTTTCACCTGGGAGGTCGACGCCCATCTGTTCCTCAAACGGGCGTGGGTGCTCGAGACGATGTTCGGTTCCACCGACGAGGACGCCGAGCTGGTCGCATCGCACTTCGCCGCTGGCCTGACATGAGCTCGGGTCGACTGGCGGGCAAGGTCGCCATCATCACCGGAGCAGCCCGCGGTCAGGGCGAGGCCGAAGCGCGCCTGTTCATCACCGAGGGCGCCTCCGTCGTCCTGACCGATGTGCTCTCCGATGAGGCCGCTTCCGTTGCGGCCTCGCTCGGTGATCGAGCGATCGCTCTTCGTCACGACGTCACCGACGCTGGTCAGTGGCGCGAGGTCGTCGGGGTGGCGGAGTCGGAGTTCGGTCGACTCGACATCCTCGTCAACAACGCGGCCATCCACCGGTCGCGTGCGTTGCTCGACGAGGACATCGATGACATGCGCCGCGTGATGGACGTCAACCTGTTCGGCACCGTCCTCGGCATGCAGACCGCTGTTCCAGCGATGGTTCGCGCCGGCGGTGGTTCGATCGTGAACATCTCATCGTTGGCGGGCTACCGCGGCATCCATGGCCACAGCGCGTACGGCGCCAGCAAGTGGGCGATCCGCGGCGTCTCACGAGATGCCGCCATCGAGTTCGGACCACTCGGCATCAGGGTCAACACGGTCATCCCCGGCGCCATCGCCACTGCGATGTTCCCGTCGTCGGGCGATCGTGCCGCCGACGACGCGCGCATGGGGCACACCCCGCTCGGACGCGTCGGCGATGTCGAGGAGGTCGCACGGGCCGTGCTGCACTTCGCGAGCGACGAGTCGTCGTTCACCACCGGCGCCGAGCTCGTCGTCGACGGTGGCTCGTATGCCGGATCGGTGCCTCCGGGGACCCGCTAGGCCGGGAGTACGAGGTCGGGCAAGGGGTGCCGGAACACGCGAGCTGCGTTCTCGCAGAGGATC
Source organism: uncultured Bifidobacterium sp. (assembly GCA_964454715.1). Classification (GTDB taxonomy): domain Bacteria; phylum Actinomycetota; class Acidimicrobiia; order Acidimicrobiales; family Acidimicrobilacustridaceae; genus Acidimicrobilacustris. The sequence goes on from CAYVUO010000061.1 coordinate 10,744, forward strand.
GCCCGAAGTTCTGCCGCCGGGAGATCGCCGTACACCTCTTCGACGACCTTCTGGGTGTCGGGCCAGGTGCCGTCACCATGCGGATAGTCGGTCTCGAACATGATGTTCTCGACGCCGATGCGATGGCGCGTCACGATCGTCGAAGGGTCGTCGAGCGTGCAGAAGTAGAAGTTGCGCAACAACACGTCGGCGGGACGGACCTCCCAGCCCATGCCATAGCCCGAGCGGTCGATGATGTTGTCGAGTCGGTCGAGCAGCATCGCCACCCAACCGATGCCGCCCTCACTCATCGTGATCTTCAGGTTCGGGTAC
>CAYVUO010000062.1:0-10933 GCA_964454715.1 uncultured Bifidobacterium sp.
CACCACCGACTTCGGACGAACCCTTGCCGTGTTGCGGGGGGAATTGCGCGATCCGACCTGCGACGCCACCTGCGAGACGCTGTTCATCGCCCACGAGATCGGTGGCACCGGCGTCGACCGACGACTCGCCGACCTGGCCGAGGACCGTCGCCACGACCTCCGGTACCGCAAGGAGGTCCGTTCGCGACAGGCAGGCGTGCGGTTCGCTCGCCGTTTCGTCCTCATCGTGCCGTTCGCCATGGCGTGTGCCGGCTTGCTCATCGGTGACGGCAAGGAGGCCTACCGCACGCCAACCGGCCAACTACTCGTCACGGCCGCGATCGCGGTCACCGCCGGCTGCTGGGTATGGGCAGGCCGGATGCTCAGGCTCCCGGTCGAGGAACGGGTCTTCGTCCCATGATGCGCCCGCTCGCGTTCGTTGCGCTCAGCGCATGGACGGGATCGATGCTCCTGCTCTCCGAGCTCGCGCGATTCCGTCGGCCCGACCGGGTTGCGCGCATAGCCGCTCACCTCCCGGGACGACTTGACCAGCGCACCGCTCCACGCGAGGGGCTCCTCGATGTGTTCGCACCGCTGGCGCGTGACCTCGGCGCCGCCGTCGCGCGTGCCTTCGGCGTCGAAGAGGATCTCGCCCTCCGACTCGAACGCACCCATTCGACGCTCGGACCGACCGAATTCAGGGTCCGGCAGGTCTCGATCGCCCTCGCCATCACTGTCGCCACCGTCGTCACGACGATGGTGGTCTCACCGCCCGTCCCACTGACAGTCATCGCGTGCATGGGCGCCCCGCTACTCGCTCTCCTCGCCCACGAGGCCGTGATCGCGAAGCACTCGGACGAGCACAAGCGCGCGCTCCTGCTCGAACTCCCGATCGTGAGCGAGCAGCTGGGGATGCTCCTCTCATCGGGCTGGTCACTGAACGCAGCGATCGATCGCATCGCAGCGCGGTCGGGTGGCGCGATCGCTCTCGATCTGCGGCGAGTGATTGGCCGAGTCCAACAGGGGCTCACAGAGGAGCAGGCGTTGCGGGAGTGGGCGACGATCGCCGATGTGGCCGCTGTCGATCGTCTCGTGTCGGTCATCTCCCTCCATCACGAAACCGCCGACCTCGGCCGTCTCATCACCGAGGAGGCGCGAGCGACTCGTGCCGAAGCCCACCGCGAGCTGATCGAGCGGATCGAGAAGCGGTCACAACAGGTCTGGATCCCAGTCACCGTCGCCACGTTGGTGCCCGGTGTGCTCTTCCTCGCCGTCCCATTCACTGCGGCGCTCCGACTCTTCTCGTCGGCGTGAGCTCCGCCCATCGATCCCACAACCCCAAACGTCCACCAAGGAGGACACATGAACACATTTGAACGAACCCGATCGCACCGGATCCGAGCACGATTGCGCGGCGACCGCGGTGAGGGCGTCATCTCCGCCGCCATCGCCGTACTGATCATGGCGTTCCTGGGTGCGGCCATGTGGGTGGGCTTCCAACAGATGTGGCACACCACGCAGACGACCACGAACGACCGCATCACCCAGATCGGATCGGAGTGACGCGTCGACACGACGAGCGCGGCACGGGGCTGTTCTCGACCGTCGCCGGGCTCGTCGTGTTCCTCGCACTCCTCCTGTTCGCCGTCGAGACGATGATCGGCCTCTACACCCGATCGGTCGTCACCGATGCCGCATGGAACGGAGTGCGCACCGTCGCTGGCGCGCGAACCACCTCCGACGACGAGGCTGCGCTCTCCGATGCGCGCTCGGTGGCGGAGGCACGAGTGCGTTCGAACCTGGGCCGCTTCGGTGAACGAGTCGCTCTCGACTGGAGTGCCTCGGACGCCGACATCGTGCGGCTGACGGTGAGGGCCACACCACCCGGATTCCTCTGGAGGGCGCTCCGTCCGATCGCCCCCGACGCATTCGCGCGGACGGTGTCGGTGCGGGTCGAGCGATGGCGATGAGGGCCGGAGGTGATGCCGGCCAGGTCGGCGGCATCGAAGTCATCCCGTTCGGTATCCTCACGTTCGTCCTCGCCACGCTGCTGTTGGCCAACGCGTGGGGCGCAGTCGATGCGCAACTCGCCGTCACGAGCGCTGCTCGCGAATCGATCCGTGCATTCGTAGAGGCACCCGACGAGACGTCAGCGACCGAACGGGCCATCTCCGCCGCCGCCAAGACGGTGGCGGCACATGGTCGCGACGCTTCGAACACTTCCGTCGAACTCCACTACCTCGACGGATCGACGTGGGCTCGTTGTCGGAGGGTGACATCGACCGTGCGCCATCCCATCCCCGTGCTGCGCATTCCCGTACTGGGCGGTTTCGGCCACGCCTTCGACGTGAAGTCGACGCAGACCGAGGTGATCGATCCGTTCCGGGCCGGCATCACGGGGGCCAAGACATGCTGAGGCGTCTGCGCGGCGCACGCGGGTCGGTGCTCCTACTCATGCCGGTGGGTGTGCTCATCATGCTCACGCTCGGTGCGATCACGATCGATCTTGTCATCGTGCGCGTGGCCCAGCACGATCTGATCGATGCTGCCACCGATGCTGCGAACGACGCAGTCGCCGTGGGCTTCGATGAGGCGATGTGGCGGGTCGGCGCCGGCTATCGCCTCGACGAGGCACGGGTCGCCTACACGGTGTACTCGGTGCTGGGATCGAAGGGTCTGCTCGACCGTCTCGATGGACCACCGGAGATCGCGATCGTCGACGACCACACCGTCACCGTTCGCCTCGCCCGACGCGTGTCCCATGTGTTCGGAAAGGCGCTTCCGGGCACGCCGCGCCACGAAGTGGTGAGAGCCACGGTCACTGCATCGATGGAGCACCACTGAATCGCGCCGGTTCGTCCCCCGCTGCCCCGCCCCCGTACCCTCGTCGGCGATGCCCGCGCCGGACGACGAACCACTCACCCCCGCCGAGGTCGACGCCTTCGTCGCCGAGGCCGAGGAGGCGATGGTCGACGCCGACCGCACGGTCGAGGTCAACACCGTTCGCGCTGCACTCGCGAACCGCAACTTCCGAACCATGTGGGTGTCGAGCCTCGGCTCCACCATCGGCACGTGGATGCAGAACGTCATCCTCGCCGCCTACGTCTACAACGTCACCAAGAGCCCGTGGCTCGTCAGCCTCGTGGGCTTCTGCAACCTCGTCCCCCAGTTGCTGTTCGCGACCTTCGGTGGCGTGATCGCAGACATCATCGATCGCAAGAAGCTCATCGTCTGGCTCTCGTTCGAGCAGTTGCTCGCCTCGTTGGCCATCGCGTGGATCGTGCGCACCGAGGACTTCTCGCATGCCGCGCTGCTCGTCGCAGTGTTCGCCGTCGGCACCGGCGCAGCACTCCAGGGCCCGGTGTTCCTCGCCGTCACGCCGTCACTCGTCCCCCGCCGTCACCTCTCGGGTGCGATCTCCCTCAACTCGGCGAGCATGAACATCTCGCGCGTGATCGGGCCGGCGATCGGTGCAGTGCTCTACGTCTGGATCGGCGCGTCGTGGGTGTTCGTGCTCAATGCGGCGTCATACTTGATCATCATCATCGGTGTGAAGTACGTCGACGTGCCGAAGGTGGCGCGACGTCATGGGGAGAGCGTGACCGAACGGCTCTTCGGCGGCTTCCGCTACATCCGGCGCGACCCAGTCGTGTTCCGCGCGCTTCTCACCGTGTTCCTGTTCTCAGTGTTCTGCATGCCTTTCATCACCGAGTTCCCCGTCATCTCCGCCGTCGACCTACAGGTCGCCACCAAGAGCACGACATACGGGCTCATCTATGCCTGCTTCGGCTTCGGGGCTGTTGTGGGCGCCCTCTCGATCGGCACGTTCCTCGCTGGCGCCCAACTCGAGAAGGTCGTGCGCATGGCCTTCGTGGCATTCGGCATCTGTCTGGCCACGTTCGTCAGTCTCGACAGTGCCGGTCCGGCGTTCCCCGTCGGCTTCCTACTCGGGTTCTTCTACTTCGTCGTCGTCACCTCGCTCGCAACGGTGTTCCAGTCACGGCTCGACAACGACATCCGAGGTCGCGTGAGCGCGGTGTGGATGATGACGTTCGGAGGCACCGTGCCCGTGAGCGGGCTCATCGCCGGTTGGATCGTGACCCACATCGGCGTGAACCCAGTCATCTACTTCGGCGCAGGGTTCGCGCTGTTCCTCGCGTGGTTCGCGGATCTGCGCGCCCCCGAGTACCGGGTCAGCCTGCGGCAGATGCTGCGACGTCCGCCCGAGTAGCGGGTCAGTCGAGCAGTTCCTCCGCCACGCGGTCGAGACCGGCGACGCGGCTGCCCTTGACGAGCACGGCGTCGGTGTCGTCGAGTCGGCCGAGTGCGGCGACGGCTCCGTCGACCGAATCGACGACGATGTCGACCCCGTACGCATCGGTTCGGTAGGCGATGACATCGATGCCGAGTTCGACCGCGAGCGCAGCGACCGCAAGGTGCGCGTCACCACTCCACGCACCGAGCTCGGCCATCGGTCCCAACACTGCGCAGCGTCGGGCCGCCGGCAACTGGGCCAGCGAACGAAGGGCCGCCTCCATCGAAGCCGGAGCTGCGTTGTAGGCATCGTTGAGCACACGGGCACCGCTCGACGTGCGGCGGAGTTCCATGCGCCAGGGCGACAGCGATGCCGCACCGAGACCCGAGGCGATGGCGTCGAGCGACACACCGAACTCGAGGGCGACTGCGGCTGCGGCCAGGGCGTTCGAGACGTGGTGTTCGCCGGCGATGCCGAGGTTGACGTCGACCGATCCGCGATCGCACACGAGGGTGAATCGGGCGCGCAGGTCGTCGTTGACGGTCACGTCCTCGGCTCGCACGTGGGCCGAGGCGCTGCGGCCGAAGGTCACGACCCGAGCGCTCGTGGCCGACACCATCGCCGCGACTCGCGCGTCATCGGCGTTGAGCACGGCAAGGCCGGCAGCGGGCAGAGCGGCGACGAGTTCGGACTTCGCGCGTGCGATGTCATCGGGCCCTCCCATGAACTCACTGTGCGCGAGTGCGACTGCCGTGACGACACCGACGGTCGGTCGTGCAATGGTGCAGAGGTCGTCGATGTGTCCGTCACCGCGCGCCCCCATCTCGACGACCGTCACCTCGGTGTCGGGGCGCGCATTGGCGAGCGTGAACGGCACACCGACCTCGTTGTTGAAGCTGCGCTCGTTGGCGGTGACGACGAAGGTGCCGGCGAGCACCGCGGTGAGGAGGTCCTTGGTCGACGTCTTTCCCATCGAGCCGGTGATGCCGACCACGCGATCGGGCAATCGGTCGCGAGCGGCGGCGCCGAGCCTGGCCAGTGCGAGATCGGGGTCGTCGACGACGATCGAGGTGACGTCATCGAAGGGTCGGGTCACGAGCGCGGCCGCAGCGCCGGCGCCGATGGCGGCTCCGACGAAGTCATGCCCGTCACGCTCACCCCGAAGGGCCACGAAGAGGTCGCCGGCTGCGACGAGTCGGGAGTCGAAGGCCACACCACCGACCGTGACGTCGGGACCGACGAGTCGTCCGCCGACGGCTCCGGCGATCTCCGAGGTGAGGAACTCCACGGGGCCATCGTACGAGCGCACCGCCGATGCCCCGGTGCCGCCGACTACCGTGCCCGCCATGAGCGACCGCCTCCGCCTCGTGGTGCTCTTCGGTGGAAGGTCGGCCGAGCACGACGTCTCCCGGGTCACCGCCCGCCATGTGCTGGCCGCCGCCGATCCCGAGCGCTACGACCTCGACCCCGTCGGCATCTCGCGTGACGGAACATGGCACCGGGCCGAGGCCGCCCGAGCCGCTCTCGCCGATCCCACGACCCTTCCCGACGCCCTCGGCATCGAAGGTCCGGCGGTCGACCCGTTCTCGGTGCTCGTCGGCGACGACGTGTGCGTACTGCCGCTCCTGCACGGCCCGATGGGTGAGGACGGCACGGTGCAGGGTCTTCTCGAGGTCGCCGATGTGCCCTACGTCGGGTCGGGTGTGCTCGGGTCGTCGGTGGCGATGGACAAGACGATGGCCAAGCATCTCGCCCGCGCCGCTGGCATCGAACAGACGCGTTGGCGCGAACTGCATCGCGACGAGGTGGTCGATGTGCCCGCGGCCGACGCCGTGCTCGATGCAGTCGTCGACGAACTCGGATTCCCGATGTTCGTGAAGCCGGCCAACATGGGTTCGTCGATCGGCGTGTCGCGTGCGGATGATCGCGACGCGCTGCGCACCGCGCTCGGCACCGCGTTCGCACTCGACGACTGGGTCGTGGTCGAGGAGGGCGTCACCGCCCGCGAGATCGAGGTCGCAGTGCTCGGCCACACCACCTCGCCCCGAGCGTCGGTGCCGGGCGAGATCAGACCGGCCGCGGAGTTCTACGACTACGACGACAAGTACAACGACGGGGCCGCCGAACTCCTGATCCCGGCACCGCTTCCCGCCGAGGTGACCGACGAGATCAGGCGCCTGGCCTGCCATGTGTTCCGCACCTACCGGGCCGAGGGCCTCGCTCGCGTCGACTTCTTCTACGAGGAGGCGGGACGCGGCCTGCTGCTCAACGAGATCAACACGATGCCCGGCTTCACGCCGATCTCGATGTATCCGCAGATGTGGCAGGCGACGGGGCTTCCGTACCGTGCGCTGATCGACGAACTCGTGGGTCTCGCCCTCGAACGCCACGCACGCGTGTCGCGCTATCGCTGAGCGACGATCGCTGCTCGCAGGAACGACAACAACTCGCGACGTCGCACGGCCGCATCGCGCAGTGTCGGCTCGACGCCGACTGCGCGCAACACCTCGACCTCGGTGGCGACACCGAGCACGGCGGAGTAGGCCGACACCAACAACATGCGTGGATCGCATCGACGCACGCGCCCGGCGTCCATCTCCCTCGCCAGATACGCAGTGGCGCGTTCCACGAACGGCTCGATGCCGCCGGTGATGCGCAACGAGGCGTCGCCACCGAGTCGGGTGACCTCGCGCACGAGACCCAGCAGTTCGGGTCGGCGCAGCGCGGTGCGGAAGATGGCGCGCACGAGTGATTCGATGCGCTCCCAGCCCGCGGTCGCCTCGTTGAGCACGCCGTCGAACTCGACCACCAGGTCGAGGCAGGCCCGGTCGATGACGGCATCGAGCAGGGCTCGTTTCGAGGGGTGGTGGTAGAGGATCGCCTGCTTGGTGACCCCGAGCTCGGCCGCCAGGTCGTCGAGCGACACGGCATCGAAGCCCTTGGTGCCGAAGGCGATGGTGGCCACGCCGAGGATGCGATCGTGGGTGGCCCGGGCCCGGGCCTCCCGCTGCGAGCCCGGCCTCGGACGCCGGCGAGCACCGGCGGGGCTGGAGGTCACGGGGGCGGCCATGGGCCCATGCTAGACGACTCGCTTACCAAGTGGTAAGACTTTCGCCGTGATCCCCGAGCGTCTGGCCGGCAAGCGGCTCTTCATCACCGGCACCACCGGGTTCCTCGGCACCAACCTGCTCGAGCGACTCCTGCGATCGGTGCCCGACTGCGAGATCGTGCTGCTCGTGCGCGCCGGTCGTCGTTCGACCGTGCAGCAACGGGTGGCTCGCGAGATCCTCAAGAACGACGCGTTCGATCGCCTGCGAGCCGAACTCGGCAAGGAAGGGTTCGACGAGATGTGTGCGCGTCGCATCACCTCCGTCGCCGGCGACGTCGGCCGTGACGGTCTCGGCCTCGACGAAGCGGGCCGGGCCGTGCTGTCGACCTGCGACATCATCATCCACTCGGCTGCCACGGTGAGCTTCGACTCCCCGCTCGACTCCGCGGTCGAAGTCAACCTCCTCGGCCCAACCCGCATCGCCGCGCTGTGCAACGAGCTGAACATCGCCCCACATCTCGTCGCAGTGTCGACGTGTTACGTCGCCGGCAATCGACGCGGTGCTGCCCCCGAACAACTCGTCACCGAGAGCCCTTACTTCATCGACGTCGACTGGCGCGGTGAGGTTGACGGCGCGCGACGTGCACGCCAGGACGCCGAGGCCGAGAGCCGTACCCCCGAGAAGCTCGCCGAGTTCCGCTCGCGTGCACGCCAGGAGTTGGGTGCCGCCGGCATTCCGTTGCTGGCCGACAAGACCGAACAGTTGCGCACCCGTTGGGTGGCCGACCGGATGGTCGAGGCCGGCCGTGCCCGTGCTGCGTCGCTCGGTTGGCCCGACGCGTATGCGTATACGAAGGCGCTCGGCGAGCGTGCGCTGGTCGAGACCCGCGGCGACGTGCCGGTGAGCATCGTGCGTCCCTCGATCATCGAATCGGCGCTCATGGAGCCGAATCCCGGCTGGATCCGCGGCTTCCGCATGGCCGAGCCCGTCATCATCAGTTACGCCCGAGGTCTGCTCAAGGAGTTCCCGGGTGTGCCCGAGGGCATCGTCGACGTCATCCCCGTCGACCTCGTCTCCGCCGCCATCATCGCCGTCGCGGCCAAGGGCCCCGAGCCCGAGCCCGAGGTCGTGCAGGTGGCGTCGGGTTCGCAGAACCCACTGCGCTATCGCCGCCTCGTCGACCTCGTGAGCAACTGGTTCTCCGAACATCCCCTCTACGACACCAAGGGTCAGCCCATCGTCGTTCCGAAGTGGTCGTTCCCCGGTCGCGGACGCGTGCAGGGTCAGCTCGGACGTGCCCGCAAGAACCTCGAGCGGGCCGAGAAGGTGTTGAGCGCTCTGCCGCTGCGCGGCAAGCAGGCGGAGTGGGGAGCATCACTCGAGCTCAAGCGCGAAGAGGCCGACCGCGCGCTCGGCTATGTCGAGCTCTACGGCGCGTATGCCGAGTGCGAGGCCGTCTACGGGCTCGACCGTCTGCTCGCCCTCTGGGATGCACAGACCCCGGAGGATCAGCGCGACTTCTGCTTCGATCCCCGCGTCATCGAGTGGGACTCGTTCGTCGAACAGATCCATCTCCCCTCCGTCGTGAAGCAGGCCCGCGTGCGCACCACCCCTGGGGGCAAGACGGGCCCCAGCCGAGCGTCGCGACTGCGCGAGCAGGTGCTCTCGCCCGATCGCCAGCTCGCAGCGTTCGACCTCGAGAACACGCTCATCGCCTCGAACGTCGTCGCCAGCTACGCCTTCCTGGCCACTCGACGCCTGCCACCGGATCAGCGCATCAAGTGCGCGCTCAAGCTCTTCGCCGAGGGCCCGACCCTGCTCGCGCTCGATCGCCGCGACCGCAGCGACTTCCTGCGCATGTTCTATCGGCGCTACGACGGCGCACCCGTCGCGCAGATCGACGAGGACAGCGCCGAGATGTTCACGCGTCTCATCATCGCGAAGTCGTTCCCGGCCGCCATCCGACGGGTGCGTGAACACCGCGCTGCCGGCCATCGCACCGTCCTCATCACCGGCGCCCTGGACTTCGTGGTGAAGCCGCTCGCTCCGCTGTTCGACGACATCGTCGCTGCAGAGATGAATTCGGTGGCCGGCGTGTACGACGGAGAACTTCGCAACGTTCCGCCCACCGGCGAGTCGCGAGCGCAGGTGCTCGTCGACTACGCAGAGATCCACGGGCTCGACCTGCGCGAGACGGTCGCGTACGCCGATTCGTCGTCGGATCTGCCGATGCTCGAAGCCGTTGGCTTCCCCGTCGCCGTCAACCCCGAGGTGCGCCTGGCCACCATCGCCCGCAAGCGGGGGTGGCTGGTCGAACAGTTCGACAAGGCACCCGGCGCGCCGCGTCGCCTCATCCCCATCGGGCCCCGACGCACCGCCACCGGCGGTCTCGCCAACCCGCTCGTTCCCGGAGGCACGGCATGAGGGCGCTGCGCTTCGAACGCGATGTTCCCCGCTTCGCCGCGGCCAACCTCGCCGGCCGTCTGATCGGAGGCGGCGGCGCCAAGGTCGGACCCCTGCGCCTCCGCTCGATCGATGCGCCGTCGCTTCCGGGCGAGGGATGGGTCACGATCCAGCCGCGCCTGTCCGGCATCTGCGGTTCGGATCTCGCCACCGTCGACGGACGCAGCTCGCGATTCTTCGAACCGATCGTGTCGTTCCCCTTCGTGCCGGGTCATGAGGTCGTGGCCGATCTCTCCGACGACTTCGATGGTGTGCCGGCCGGACGCGTCGTGGTCGAACCCGTGCTCGGCTGCGTCACCCGCGGCATCGACCCCGTCTGCCCCGCATGCGCCCGCGGCGACCTCGGAAACTGCGAGCGCATCGCGTTCGGATGTCTCGAACCCGGATTGCAGAGCGGCTTCTGCTGCGACACCGGCGGTGGTTGGTCAACGCACATGGTCGCCCATCGCAGCCAGTTGCACGCCGTCCCCGAGTCGTTCACCGACGAAGCGGCGGTCATGGTCGAACCCACGGCATGCGCCGTGCATGGTGCACTCGCCGCCGAGGTCGCCGAGGGTGCCATGGTCGTCGTACTCGGCACGGGTGCGCTCGGGCTGCTCACCATCGCCGCACTGCGCGCGTACGGGCGCCCGTGTTCGATCCTCGCCGTCGCCAAGTATCCGCATCAGGCCGAGTTCGCCCGCGCGCTCGGCGCCGACGCCGTCACTCCCCCGAGTGCACTCGCCCGAGCCGTGCGCCGTGCCACCAACTCGCTCGCACTCGGTGATGGAGAGATCATCCGCCTCACCGGCGGTGCCGATCATGTGATCGATTGCGTCGGTAGCGAGTCGAGCATCACGACCGCACTGTCGGTCGTGCGCCCGAAGGGTCGCATCACGATGGTGGGCATGCCCGGCCACGTGCACGTCGATCTCACCGGCCTGTGGCAGCGCGAGATCACGATGTCGGGTGCCTACGCCTACGGCACCGAGGCCCTGCCCGACGGTTCACGGCGCCGCACGTTCGACCTCGCGTTCGAACTCGTGCAGAACGCCGACCTCGGCCGCCTCGTGTCGGCCACCTATCCCCTCGACCGCTACGAGGACGCCATCTCCCACGCTGCCGACGCCGGCATGCGTGGTGCGGTGCGCGTCGCCTTCGACCTTCGCAACGAAAAGGAACGGAACCGTGCCTAGACCAGGATTCG
>CAYVUO010000063.1:0-10377 GCA_964454715.1 uncultured Bifidobacterium sp.
GGAAGCGGTGCGTCGTGCCGTGCGCGGCATGATCCCGAAGAACCGCCTCGGTCGTCAGATGATCACCAAGCTCAAGGTCTACGCCGGCCCCGTGCATCCGCACTCGGCCCAGCAGCCGCAGACCCTCGAACTCGCCCACGCCAAGGCCCGCTGACCGCGGCAAGAGAAGGACACGCAATGTCGAAGCCCCTCGTCCAGTCGACCGGTCGCCGCAAGCGAGCAGTTGCGCGCGTCGTGCTCCGACCCGGTAGCGGCACCATCACCGTCAACAAGCGTCCGGTCGCGGAGTACTTCCCGTCCGAGACCCACCGCATGATCCTCACCGAGCCGCTGCGCATCACCAACACCAACGAGGTGTACGACGTCGACTGCAACATCGACGGCGGTGGCGTTTCGGGTCAGGCCGGTGCACTGCGTCACGGTATCGCCCGTGCGCTGGTCGAGCTCGATCCCGAGACTCGCACCGATCTCAAGCGAGCCGGATTCCTCACGCGAGACGATCGCAAGAAGGAATCGAAGAAGTACGGCCTCAAGAAGGCCCGTAAGGCTCCGCAGTACTCGAAGCGTTGATCCTGCGCTGCCCTCGGGGCAGCGAACGGACATGACTTCACCACTCCGATTCGGAACCGATGGCGTGCGCGGCCCTGCCGTGCAGTTCGACGACGCCTGGGTGGCGTGTCTGGGCGAAGCCGCAGCGCGTGTGCTGGGTGTGGGCCATTCGCAGATGGTGATCGCGCGCGACACCCGAGAGTCCGGTCCCCGCATCGAAGCTGCGCTCGCCGCTGGCATCGCCCGCGCCGGACTCTCGCCCGTCTCGCTCGGTGTGGTGCCGACGCCGACCGCGGCATGGGTGTCGGCCCAGCGTGATGAGCCCGCTGCAGTGATCTCCGCGTCGCACAATCCGTGGCACGACAACGGCATCAAGTTCTTCGCGACCGGTGGACGCAAGTTGCCCGACGCCATCGAGCATCAACTCGAGTCGACCATCGACGAGATCATCGCCGCTCGTGGTGATGCGCCGGTCGAAGGCGTCGTGCCCGTCGACGAGAGCGGCGCGGTGCAGGGTTGGTGCGATGCGTTGGTCGCACTCGGTGGCAGTGCGATGCGTGGTCTTCGCGTCGTCGTCGACTGCGCCAATGGTGCGTCGTCGATCGTCGCACCCGATGTGCTCGGCCGACTCGGCGTGGACTGCGATGTCATCGCTGCGTTCCCCGATGGTCGCAACATCAACGATCACTGTGGTTCCACGCACCCCGACGACCTTCGTGCTCGCGTCGTGGCAACGGGTGCTGCGCTCGGTCTCGCCTTCGACGGCGATGCCGATCGATTGCTCGCAGTCGATGAGACCGGTGAGCTCGTCGACGGCGATCAGTTGTTGGCCATGTTCGCGACCGACCTGCGCGCTCGCGGCGCGCTCGCCCACGACACGGTCGTCGTCACCGTGATGAGCAACCTCGGCTTCCGCCTCGCGATGCGGGAGCAGGGCATCGGTGTGATCGAGACGGCAGTCGGCGATCGTCATGTACTGGCCGAACTCGAACGCACGGGCGCGTCGCTCGGTGGTGAGCAGTCGGGCCACCTCGTGTTCGCCGATCTCGCCACGACCGGCGATGGTCTGCTCGCCGCGGTGCAGTTGCTCGATCTCGTGGCGCGGGATGGTCGACCGTTGTCGCAGATCGTCGCCGGGTCGATGACCCGACTGCCCCAGGTGCTCGTCAACGTGCCCGTGGCCGTGCGCCGGCCCGAGATCGCCGAACTCGTGGCCGCCGAGGTGGCGGCGGTCGAGGCCGATCTCGGTGGCCGCGGCCGTGCGCTCATCCGGCCCAGTGGCACCGAATCGCTGGTGCGAGTCATGGTCGAAGCCGAATCTCCGGCCGTTGCCGAGGCCGCTGCTGCCTCATTGGCGGCAGCCGTCGAGAGGGCCTCGGCCGTAGACTGACGCCCTTCCCCTCGCCTTCGGAGCCGTTCATGTGCGGGATCATCGCCATCACCAGACGACCGGCGCAGCGACCCGTCCCGACCGAGGCCGAGGTGCTGGCCCCCCTCGAGCAGGCCTCGATCGACCTCGAGCAGTGCGCCTCCCTTCCCACTGATCTCGCCGCGCGCCTCGGAGTCGTCGCGACCGCGGTGGCCGGCGCCGATCGATCACTTCGCGGTGTGCCCGGCCTGATGGCGCTCCGGGCCTCGGGAGGCCTTGGGGTCCGGGTGGCCACCGTCGTGTCGGGGCTCGATGCCCAGATCTCGGCGCTGGAGGCCCGACTCGATGCCGACGCTCCCTTCACCGGTACAGAACTCGAAGCGGTCAATGCCGCCGTCATCGCCATCAAGGACGCGCTGTGGGCCGTGCGACGCGATCGACTGCGCGCCGCCGACGGTGTGGCCAATCTCGCCGCCGACGATGTGAGCGACGCCGGATTGGCCGTGCTGTTGTCGGTGCATCAGGCCATGTCGTCGCTCGACCGACTCGAGGTGCGTGGTCGTGACAGTGCCGGTGTGCACCTGCTCGTGCGCGGTCATGGCCTCGATCTCGATTCGCCTGCAGTCGCTGCAGTGCTCGAAGCCCGTCGCACCGATCCGCTGTTCCGTTCGATGGCAGTGCGCACGCCGGAGGGCCATCTGTCGTTCGTCTACAAGGCGGCCGCGGAGATCGGTGAGCTGGGCGACAACACGCGTGCACTGCGTGACGCCATGCGCAGCGATCAGTTGCTGCGTCTCGCGCTCGTGTCGGCCGATGTCGAGGCTGTCGTGCTCGGCCATACGCGATGGGCGAGCGTGGGCATCATCAGCCAGCCGAACGCGCATCCGTTGAACTCCGACGAGACCGGCCGCGTCGATGGCTCGTACGTCACCGCCGTGCTCAATGGCGATGTCGACAACTTCGCCGATCTCAAGGCGGGGGAGTCACTGCACATCGCCGACGAGATCACCACCGACGCCAAGGTCATCCCCACCCTCACGTCACGGGCGATGGACGACGGGGCCGACGCGCTCGGCGCATTCCTCTCCACCGTCAATCGTCTCGAGGGTTCCGTCGCCATCGGTGCGTCGATCGCCGACGATCCGGGCGATCTTCTGCTCGCACTGCGGGGCAGCGGTCAGGCGCTCTACATCGGGTTCGCCGAGGACTCCTACATCGTCGCCAGTGAGCCCTATGGCGTGGTCGAGGAGACCACCGACTATCTGCGCCTCGATGGCGAGATCCCCGTCGACCCGTCCAACCCTGCCAGCCGAGGCCAGGTCGTGCGCCTCGTCGGATCGGCCTCGGGCACGCTCGCCGGTGTCGAGCGCTGGGCCTACGACGGCACGCCGATCCCCGTCACCGCCGACGACGTCGCCGTCGCGCAGATCACGACTCGCGACATCGATCGTGGCGATTCGCCGCACTTCCTGCTCAAGGAGATCGGTGAGGCGTCGGCCTCTTTCCGCAAGACCTTGCGGGGCAAGTTGCTCGACTCGCCCGACGGGCCCGTCGTGCGCCTCGATTCGTCCGTGCTGTCCGACGACGTGCGGGCGCGACTCGCCGACGGTTCGATCACCCGGGTGCTCGCCGTGGGTCAGGGCACCGCAGCGGTCGCTGCGTCGTCGCTGGTCGAGGCATTGCGCACCTTCGCCCCCGATGCGCCGTTCTCGGTGCAGTCGGTGCTCGCGACCGAACTGAGCGGCTTCCATCTCTCGGAGTCGATGCACGACACGCTCGTCGTCGCCGTCAGCCAGTCGGGTACCACCACCGACACCAATCGCACCGTCGATCTCGTGCGTGCACGAGGCGCCAACGTGATCGCCATCGTCAATCGACGCAACAGCGACCTCACCGATCGCGCCGATGGTGTGCTGCACACCTCCGATGGTCGCGATGTCGAGATGAGTGTGGCGTCGACCAAGGCCTTCTACGCGCAGATCGCTGCGTGCTTCCTGTTGGCGGCGGCGATCGCCGATGTCGTCGGTGCCGACGGCGTCGAACGCGCCGCCGTGCTCGAGTCGTTGCGGTCGATGCCCGATGCTCTCGACCGCACGTTCGCACTGCGCGACGAGATCGGTCGCGCAGCAGCTGCCGTCGCACCTTCGCGTCGCTACTGGGCCATCGTCGGCAACGGCGCCAATCGCATCGCCGCCGAAGAGGTTCGGATCAAGCTCAGCGAGCTCTGCTACAAGGCCATCGCCTGCGACGGCACCGAGGACAAGAAGCACATCGACCTCTCCTCGGAGCCACTCATCTTCGTGTGTGCGGCCGGCCTCGCCGGTTCCACCGCCGACGATGTGGCCAAGGAGGTCGCCATCTATCGCGCCCACAAGGCGGCACCGGTCGTGGTGGCCACCGAGGGCGAGGTGCGGTTCGGTTCCGCTCTGCACGTCATCGCCGTGCCCGAGGTGCACCCGCGCCTGGCCTTCCTGCTGTCGGCGATGGTCGGCCACCTGTTCGGTTACGAAGCGGCGCTCGCCATCGACGCGCAGGCCCGCCCGCTGCGCGAGGCCCGAGCCTCGGTCGACGAGCACATGGGTGAGGTGCGGGGGGACGGCGAGGAACTGTTGCGTCGCTTGCACCCCACGCTCTCGCGCACGGCGGCCCGCTTCTTCGATGGGCTCCGCTCCGGTGACTACAACGGCCACCTCGAGGCTGGCACCGCCGTACGTCTCGCCACGCTCTGGCGATTCGCATTGGGCGTCGTGCCGCTCGAGACCTACCAGATCGAGTTCGGTCGAGTGGGCACTCCCGCCGTCGTGCTCGAGGACTTCGTCGCTGCCCTCACCGATGCCATCGACGAGCTCACGCGTCCCATCGACGCCATCAAGCATCAGGCCAAGACCGTCACCGTCGGCATCTCCCGCACCGACGAGACCCTCATGCAGGTGCCGCTCGTCAAGGAGGTGCTCGCCGCCGGCGCCGCGCGCGATCGCCTGACCTACACGACGCTGCGCACGCTGGTGGCGCTCGAACCGCTCGTCGACGAGGTGTTGGGCTACACCCGCTATGCCATCGAGGGTCGTGTCGACCCCTCGGGTGTCGACGACGCCACGGTCGTCGTGATCGATCGCGGCGGAATCGGCCGCGACCTGCGCAGCCGCACCGCCGACGATCCGCACTTGCGCGGCACGAAGCGACTCGTCGCCGGCGAACGCACGGTGCTCGTCGCCAAGGGACGCAGTGATGGCCGTACCGTCGTGATCGTTCCCGAGATCAAGGATGGCGAGCCCACCGGTCTCGTGCTGCTGCACGTGCGCCTGGCCGATCAGCTCTCGGCCTCGGTGCTGCGCGCCGTTCTGCAGGGCTATCGCAATCGCTACGCCGCACTCCGCAACGCGGTGACCGAGACAGAACCCGTCTTCCGTGACGATCTGCTCGCCGATGTGCCCGTCGTCGATCTCATGACGTCTCCGGTCAACGAACTCGCCGAGCGCTGGCGCGCGTAGATGATCGTCGGCATCGGGACCGACCTCGTCGACCTCGAGCGATTCCGCGCCACCCTCGGGCGTCGGCCCGGTCTGATCGATCGACTGTTCACCGCGGGAGAGCGTGAGTACGCCGAACGTGTGAGTGACCCCACCGAACGGTTCGCCGTTCGCTTCGCCGCCAAGGAGGCGACGCTCAAGGCCTTGGGCGTCGGCATCGGTGCCGTCGACTGGCACGACATGGAGGTCGTGCGTGACGACGACGGGCGCCCGACGCTGAACATCACGGGTCGGGCCGCGACCTTGGCCCATGAGCAGGGCATCACGTCGTGGCGCATCACGCTCACGCATGGCGATGCGATGGCGCAGGCGATCGTCGTGGCCCAACGCGAGGATGCTCCGCTCACATCGACCGGGCCGTTCCGAACGAGTGCCCTTCCCCGACCCGATGCCATCGACGGTGCGGGGCTCGTGCCGATCGTGACTCCCGCCGAGATGGGAGCCATCGATCGTGACGCGCCCGAACCGGTCGAGGTGTTGATCGAACGAGCGGGTGCAGCGGTTGCCCGCGCCGCGTTGCGCATGCTCGGTGGCTCCTACGGGCGCCGAGTCGTGGTGGTGTGCGGAAAGGGCAACAACGGCAACGATGGGCGGGCTGCGGCACGGCGTCTGCGTGCTCGTGGTGTGCGCGTGATCGAGGTTGACGCCGCTGCGTTGCCCGAGCGCCTGCCCGATTGCGATCTCGTCATCGACGCCGCCTATGGCACCGGATTCAGGGGCGACTGGTCGGCACCGGAATCGCCGGCCGGCGCGCTCGTGCTCGCCGTCGACATCCCGTCCGGCATCGACGGGCTCACGGGCGCGGCCATCGGCTCTGCGATGTGTGCCGATGCGACGGTGACCTTCGCCGCGCTCAAGCCCGGTGTCGTGATCGGTGAGGGCCTTGCGATGACGGGCGACATCGAGGTCGTCGACATCGGTCTCGATGTGTCACGTTCCAGCGCCGCTCTCGTGGGTGCGGCGGCGGTCGCATCGTGGTTGCCCGATCGTCACGCTGCAGCACACAAGTGGCAGCACGCCGTGAACGTGATCGCCGGCAGTCCGGGCATGGGCGGAGCTGCCGCACTCGTCGCTGGTGCCGCTCTTCGTGCCGGCGCGGGGTACGCGCGGGTCTCTACACCTGGTGGCGCGACCACACGACTGCCGATCGAAACCGTCGCGGTCTCGATGCCACGGAGCGGATGGGCGGCCGAGGTGATCGCCGATCTCGGGCGGTTCGGTGCTCTCGCCATCGGCAATGGTCTCGGCATCGACCCATCGACCGCCACCGAGATCCGCGCTGTAGTACGTGCCGCCACCGATGCGAACGTTCCGACGGTCATCGATGCCGATGCACTCACGGCCCTCGGCACCGATGTGGGCTCGTACGTCGGGGCGAACTGTGTGCTCACACCACACGACGGAGAATTCGCACGACTCACCGGCGCCGCACCGGGTGCCGATCGCATCGCGGCGACACGCGCACTCGCCCATGACTGCGGCGCGGTCGTGTTGCTCAAGGGACGCACCACCGTCGTGGCCGCGCCCGATGGTGAGGTGCTGGTCTCGATCGCCGGCGACGAGAGGTTGGCCACCGCCGGAACCGGTGACGTGCTGGCCGGTGTGATCGCCGCGCTCCTCGCCAGTGGGCTCGATCCGCTTCGTGCCGCAGGTGCCGCGGCGTTCCTCCATGGTCGGGCCGGAGCCCTAGGCTGGCCACGCGGTCTGGTCGCCGGCGATGTGGTCGACCTCCTGCCCGCCGTTCTCGACGAACTCGACACCCTGCGCCCCCGGGCGTGGTGACCCTGGAGGAAGCGTGCTGCGCGAAACACCGGTGAGTGACCTGATGGTCACCGACGTGCTCACCTTCGCTCCTGGCGACAACGTCAACGATGCCATGCGGGCATTGCTGCGGCGTGACGTCGACGGTGCTCCCGTCGTCGACGGGGGCTCGGTCGTCGGCATGCTGTCGACCGCCGATCTCATCGTCGAGGAAGCGCGACTGCACCTGCCCACCGTGATCACCCTGCTCGGCGCCTACATCGAACTGCCCCGCTCGAAGAAGAAGTTCGATGAGGACGTCGAGAAGGCGCTCGGCTCCACCGTCGGCGAGGTCATGACCCGAGACTTCCTCACCGTCGCTCCCGACGACACCGTCGAGACCGCTGCGTCGGTCATGCACGAGAACGGCGCCGATCGTCTGCCCGTCGTCGACGGCTCGGGTGCCCTCGTCGGCATCATCGCCCGCGGCGACATCATCCGCGCCATCGTCCGAGAGCTCGACGAGCAGTCGCCGGGCGGGGCGAACGCCTAGTCATGCGCGCGGCTCGCGCCGAGGTCGATCTCGGAGCCGTGGCCCACAACGTCGGCGCGTTGCGCCGACTCGTCTCGCCGGCACTGCTGTGTGCAGTGGTGAAGGCCGATGGCTACGGGCATGGTGCGATCGCAGTCAGTGAGGCTGCGCTCGACGCCGGTGCCGACTGGCTCGGAGTCGCACTGATCGAAGAGGCAGCAGTGCTGCGCAAGGCCGGTGTGACCGCACCGATCCTGCTGTTGTCGCAACCGCGTCTCGCCGACTTCGCTGCGGTCGTGCGCTACGACCTGCGCGTCTGCATCACCACGCCCGAAGCCGTCGAACGATTGGCCGACGAAGCCGCGGCGCAGGGACGCACCGTCACGGTGCACATGAAGATCGACACCGGCATGAATCGCATCGGCGTGCGACCCGAAGCGGCGCTCGATCTGGCACGTGCCATCGTCGCTCGCGACGAACTGCTGCTCGAGGGTGTGTTCACGCATTGTGCGGTGGCCGACGATCCCGATCATCCATTCACCGCCGAACAACTCGATCGGTTCGAAGCTGCACTCGCCGAACTCGGCGCAGCGGGCATCACCCCCACGATGCGCCATGCGGCGAATTCCGCCACTTCCATCTGTCACCCGCGCGGACGATTCGATCTCGTGCGCGCCGGCATCGCGGTCTATGGCATCGCTCCTGCGCCCGGGCTCGCCGCCGACCTCGACCTGCGCCCCGCGCTGTCGCTCAAGGCCGAGATCTCTGCCGTTCGTCGCGTGAGCGCAGGTGAGGGTGTCAGCTACGGGCTGCGTCATCGCTTCTCCGATGACACCACCGTCGCCACCGTGCCGATCGGTTACGCCGACGGTGTACCGCGCGCGTTGGGACTCACCGGCGGTGAGGTGCTCGTCGGTGGCGTGCGGCGCCCGATCGTGGGCGTCGTCACGATGGATCAGCTCATGGTCGACTGCGGCGACGATTCGGTCGACGTCGGCGACGAGGTCGTGCTGCTCGGATCCCAGGGAGGCGCGTCGATCACCGCCGACGAGTGGGCCGAGCGCGTGGGCACCATCGCCTACGAGATCGTGTGCGGCATCGGCCCCCGCGTGCCCCGCTTCTACCGCTGAGACCTCGGCGAGGGTCACCTGCCGAGTTCCACCGAGGTTGCCCGTCGGCCTCGTGGTTCCCGGCGGGCCGGTGTTAGTTTGTTTCCATGAGCAACGCCAACACTCCTACTCGTCGGTCCACCCGCCTCGCCGGCCTCGCCGGCGGGGGGTCGCGCCTCGCTGCTGCGGGAGGCGGACTCCTCGGAGCGCTCGTCATGAGCGCCACGCCCGCTGGTGCCGCCACGTTCACCGTGACCAACCTCGATGACGCCGGCCCCGGAAGTCTGCGGCAGGCGATCCTCGACGCGAATGCGGCGCCGACCGACGACGTGATCGAGTTCTCCCCGAGCGTCACCGGCACCATCACCCTCACCACCGGCAAGATGGTGATCTCCGACGAAGTCTCGATCGTCGGTCCGGGGATGTCGGATCTCACCATCTCGGGCGGTGGTGCGAGTCAGATCTTCTACATCTACGACGGCAATCACGTCGGCGCACTCACGGTGTCGATCAGTGGGATGACGGTGACCGATGGCTACGACAGCGTCGGCTGGGGTGGCGGTGCGATCGCGTCGTGGAGCGCCGATCTCACGCTGACCGACGTCGCCATCACGAACTCGCACACCGAGGGCGGAATGGGTGGCGGTCTGCTCCAAGCCCTTTCGGGAAACCTCGAGAATCGCAATTCGCACCTCATCCTCGACGGTTGTGTGATCAGCGGGAACACTGCCTCGCCTGCACCGGGATCCCCTGCGGGATTCCCGGGCTCGGGTGGGGGGGTTGCGCTCTACCTCGCAGGAAGTGCCGACATCGTCAACACGGTCGTTGCGAACAACACCGCCGATTCGAGTCGCAACGGGGGTGGTCTGTTCGTCGATAGCCCCACCGGAGCGGTGAATCTCATCGATAGCCAGATCAGTGGGAACACGGCGTCGAACGGTGGTGGTGTGCGTGTCCAGCGCGGTGACGTCGCCAGCACATTCTCCATGGACCGCGTCTCGGTCGTTCTGAACGCCTCCACCGCCAACGCGTCTGGAGCCGTTTCGCTCGACCACAACGCCGGCACGAACGTGATCACCTCCTCGACGATCGCCGACAACACCGGTGGAGGGTTCGCAGCCATGGACGCCTCCACGACGTTCGCCCACGACACCATCACTGGCAACTCGGGCTTCGGCCTCGCGAGTTTCAACCGCGGAACGAACATCGACTTCTCGCTGCTGGCCGACAACACCGGTGGCGATCTCGTCACCTCGGCCGATGTGAACTGGTCGCTGGTGGAGACACCGGCGGCGAACATCGTCGCCAAGGTACGGGTCCAGCGGGCGATCGCACTCTTGCGGATCAATTCGCCGAAAATCGGAATGCGCAAGAAGAGGCGGTCCATCACGATCTGCATCTTCGTCGAGCGTCGCCAAGTCCAGAAGAACGCCCATACGGCGAAGCCGATACCGCCGAACATCAGGTACCAGTACTCGACGAAGAAGTCCGAGATGGCGATCACCCGCTCGCCGCAGCTGACGAAGGAAGGCTGGACCGAGAAGCGGC
>CAYVUO010000063.1:10387-10903 GCA_964454715.1 uncultured Bifidobacterium sp.
ACACACAGGGCCGTCCCACAACCCCGTCCGGTTCCTGTCGTCCCAGAACAGGGGGTGTTCTGCTACACTTTGGGTGGGCCGGCGAGCTGCGAACTCCCGACCCGTGATCAACCCGATTGGTGCGGATTGATGGCCACCACGATGACCGCGATCGGATAGAACAAGGCGGACTTGATCTTGTTCTTGATCGCGAGGATCTTTTCCTTGTAGGTCGCGAGACGGTCGAGCACCGTGTCCAGAATACCTGCCTGCTCGCCTGCGCCGACGAGGTTGACGAACAACGCGTCGAAGTACAAAGGATGCTTGGCGAACGCTTGCTTGAGGCTCGACCCGGTCTCCACTTCGGTCTTGACGTCGGCCAACAGGCGCTGCACGGCCGGATTCGAGTGGCCCTTGCCCACGATGTCGAAGGCTTGCAGCAGCGGCACGCCGGATTTCATCATCGTGGCGAGCTGGCGCGTGAAAAACGTGATGTCCTTGTCGGTGATCTTGCCGCCGCTGCGCAACGTTTGCTTG
>CAYVUO010000064.1:0-10838 GCA_964454715.1 uncultured Bifidobacterium sp.
GCACGACCATCGCGAGGGAGTCGCCCACGAGGAGGATGTCGACGCCGGCGGCATCGGAGATGCGCGCACCGGGTGCGTCGTAGGCAGTGACCATCACCAACGGAACATCGCCACGGCTGACCTTGCGGCCACGCACGGACGGCACGGTGATTCGTGCGCTCATGACTGCCTCCTGACCCGTCCAGTGCCCCTCGGCTACCGGCGGTGACGAAACGCTAGTTCTGCTCCGAACGCAGGAACAACACAGGTGTCACACGTCACCGCAAGGCGATCAGGGGCGCGTGGTGGAGGTGGTCGAACTGGTCGACGAGGTCGTCGTGCTCGGCCTGGTGGTCGACGTGGTCGTGCTCGGTCGTGTGGTGGAGGTGGTCGAACTGGTCGACGAGGTCGTGGTCGAACTGGGGTCGACCGTCGTGGTCGGTCCCATGGAGCCGTCGTCGCCGGGATACGGGAACGGGCACCCCTTCTGACCCTTCGTCGCCACCGCCATGTACTTGCGCCAGATCTGCGTGGGGAACGAGCCACCGGTGACCGAGATCCCGCGCACCGACTTCATGAACGTGCCATCGGGATAGCCCACCCACACCGCAGTGGTGAGCTGACACGTGAAGCCAGCGAACCACGCATCGCGATAGTTCTCGGTCGTTCCCGTCTTGCCCGCCGCGGGGATGGGCAGTCGCGCCGCGGTGCCCGTGCCGTTCTCGACCACTTGACTGAGCGCGTAGTCCACCTTCGCCACGGCCTTGGGGTCGAGCACGCGCGTGCGCTGCACCTTGTTCTCGTAGAGCACCGAGCCCTTCGAGTCGGTGACCTTGGTGACGACGTACGGCGTGATGTGCTCACCGCCGTCGGCGAGTGTCGAGTACGCCGAAGCCATGTCGAAGACCGACACCTCACTCGTGCCGAGCGTGAGTGCGGGCACGGGATTGAGCGGGCTGGTGATGCCCATCTTCTTCGCGAGATCGGCCACGTTGCGGGGCCCGACATCGAGCATCAACTGCGCGTAGGCCGTGTTCGACGAGCGCGCTGTCGCGTCGATGAGGTTCAACGTGCCGAGGCCGGCATCGGCGTAGTTGCCGACGCTCCAGTCCTTGCCGCCGTCGACCTTCGGGATGATGAGTCGTGCTGGCGCGTCGTAGGTCTTCTGGAGGGAGATGCCCTGGTTCATCGCCTCGGCGAGTGTGAGCGCCTTGAACGCGGAGCCGGCCTGTCGTCCCGCGCCACCACCCTCGGTGCCGACGGCGAGGTTCACCTTCGAGTACTTGCCGGTGCCGTTGAAGTCGAGACCACCGAGCATGGCGCGCACCGCGCCCTGATCATCGATCGACACCAGCGCCGCTGCAGGATCGTCGGGGCGATCGAGCGTCGAGCGCACGGCCTCGGCCGCTGCACCCTGATCGGTCATGTCGACGGTCGTGTAGACGCGCAAGCCCCCGCCGTAGACCTCGGCGTCGGTGAATCCACCAGTCGTCGTGAGCCAATGGCGCACATAATCGACGAAGTACTCGGTACCCCATTCGGGATGACTCACGCGCCCGTAGTTCGAGCGATTCGAACGCACCACGACGTCGTCCCAACCCGCTGCTGCCGCTGCATCGGCCTGTTCCTGCGTGATGGCACCCGTGGCCACCATGCCGTCGAGCACCTCACGGCGGCGCGTCGTCGCTGCTGCGCGTTGTGACGCGGCCTTCGCCTCGTTGCCGCCGAGGTTCGCGTCCATCGACTCGGGCGAACGGATGAGGCCCGCGAGGTACGCGGCCTCGGGCAACGTGAGCTGACCGATGTCCTTGTTGAAGTACTGACGCGCCGCCGCCTCGACGCCATACGCTCCACGACCGAGATAGATGGTGTTGAGGTAGCGGGTGAGGATCTCCTGCTTCGACAGTTCGCGTTCGACCTTCACCGACAACGCGGCTTCCTTGATCTTGCGGGTGAGCGTGCGCTCCTGCGACAGGTAGACGTTCTTCACGTACTGCTGTGTGATCGTCGATCCACCCTGGGTGACGCCCTGGTTGCGGATGTTGGCGACGAGTGCGCGCACGATGCCGGCGGGGTCGACACCACCGTGTTCGAAGAAGCCTCGATCCTCAGCGGCCAGCACGGCATCGACGAGCACCGGCGGGATGTCCTGCCAATCGACCGAGATGCGATCGACGCCACCCGAGAGTTGGGCGATCGAGTTGTCGACGTTGCAGTTGCGGGTGACGTCCGAGGCACAGATGAACGTGGTCTGCAGCATCGGCGGATCACGATCGGGCAATGGCACCTGCGTGAAGAGGTATCCGACGCCCGTGAGCACGAGCACACCGATGAGTCCGGCCGCGAAGAGGCCCCGTCGCCATCGCCACAACAGCGAGGGACGTCGCGCGGACGCGTTCGGGCGCTTGGAGCGCCCCGAGGAGGGAGTGCGGGAGGCCATGGGGGGTCAGGCGGAACGTGCGGGGTTCAACAGGAAGGTTCGCGCCAGATGGTTCCAATGACACGTCGGGCACACCTCGACCACGTAGCAGGAGTACTCCCCCTGCCGCTTGCGGGCGAAGGTCTTGAGTTCCTTGGCCGTCGTGATGCATCGCCCGAACGACGGCAGGCCGGGCCCGAAGACGTAGGAGACGAGGACCAACTGGTCATCGGCGCAGATCGGGCAGGACTCGGAGGTGACCTGCCCCACCTCGCGAGCGGCCCGCACGAGTTCGGGATGCGCGTCGCACACCTCGTGGCGGGCGAGACGACCGCGTCGGTGTTCGTTGATGAGATGCTGACGCGCCAATCGGTAGTCGATCTGCCCCGGAGACCCGGCGCCACGGATCGATCCGGCCGAGAACGTCATGGCGAGAGGCTAGCGACGCGGTGGCGCGCACGAGGCTCATCGGTCCACCGTTGGCGCCGATGGGCCGACGAGACTCGGGAGATGTCCGACGCCGTCGCCCGCCTCCGTCCGTCACCCCTCACGTTCCCGGCCAACGCCACACTCCCCCTCGACCAGGTGCTGTGGGGGCCCGACATCCCCGACGATTCCACCCTCCGCCTGCTGCCGTCGGTGGCCGGCAAGCGGGTGCTGCAGCTGGGCGCCGCCCACGGACACACCGCCGTGGGCCTCGCCCTGGCCGGCGCACATGTGATCGTCGTCGATCCCGACAACTCGAAGCTGGGTGAGGCCCGTTCGCTCGCCGAACAGCACGAGGTGCGCATCGAGCTGCACCACGGCGAATTCGCGGAGTTGCCCTTCGTACGAGCCGATTCGATCGACGCTGCGCTGTCCGTGTTCGACCTCGGTCGCACCGACGACCTCGACCGCGTGCTCCGTCAGGTGAGTCGCGTGCTCAGGACGGGAGCCGCTCTCGTGGCATCGTTCCCCCATCCGTCGTTCGCGTTCCTCGATCCCGAGTCGCAGGGGGCGCCGCGCCTCATGCGCGCCTACGACGACGCCACTCCGCGCGACGTCGAGGGCGTCACGGTCTGGCCCCGAACGATCGGTGACATCTATGCGTCGTTCCATCGCGCCAACCTGCGCGTCGACTCGTTGCTGGAACCCAAGGCAGTGGTCGAGGGACGACCGAGTCCGTTCTGGACCGACACCCTCCGCGCTGCGCCCGCCACGTTGATCGTGCGCGGTCGCAACGACGGCGCCTAGGCCTTCGCGGCCTTCCGCTCGGCCCACCACGCGTCGAGTCGACGTCGGGCCTCGTCCTCACCGAGGGGACCCTCCTCGAGGCGCAGTTCCAGGAGGAAGTCGAGGGCCTCGCCGACGTCGCGCCCGGGCGCGAGGTCGAGATGCGCCATCACCTGCTTACCATCGAGATCGGGGCGGATGGCATCGAGTTCCTCCTGCGCCTGCAACTCGGCGATTCGGGCCTCGAGCTCGTCCATTCGTTGTGCGAGCTCACGCGCCTTGCGCTCGTTGCGCGTCGTGCAGTCACAACGCGTGAGTTCGATCAACTGGGGCAGCAGGTCGCCGGCATCGCGCACGAAGCGTCGGACGGCGGAATCGGTCCATCCCATCTTGTAGGTGTGGAATCGCAGATGGAGGAAGACGAGTTGGGTCACAGCATCGACGTCGTCGGTCGAGTACTTCATGGCCTTCATGCGCTCGCGCGTCATGCGAGCGCCGACGACCTCGTGATGATGGAACGACACTCCGTTGTCGCCGATCGAGCGCGTGCGCGGCTTGCCGACATCGTGGAACAACGCCGAGAGCCGCACGAGTCGGTCGGTGCTGGTCTTGCCGATCACGGCGATCGTGTGGGTGAGCACATCCTTGTGCCGATGGATCGGATCCTGCTCGAGTCGCATGCGGCCGAACTCGGGGAGGAACTGATCCATCAATCCGGTGTCGACGAGGAACCACAGACCAGCGGTGGGATCGTCGACGACCATCAGCTTGTCGAACTCGTCGCGCACTCGTTCGGCCGACACGATCTCGAGTCGCTCGGCCATCTCTCGCACCGCCTCGACGAGCGGGCGATCGGGTTCGAGTCCGTATCCGGCGATGAAGCGGGCGGCGCGCAACATGCGCAGCGGGTCGTCGGCGAACGACTCCGAGGGTGACAACGGCGTGCGCAGGCGGGCCGCCACCAGGTCGGCGGCGCCGTCGTGGGGATCGATGAGCACCGGCTCGGGCAGCGCGATGGCCATGGCGTTGACCGTGAAGTCGCGCCGGGAGAGATCGGCCTCGATCGAGTCGGAGAACTGCACCTCGGGCTTGCGCGAGTCGGGGTCGTAGGCCTCGGCCCGATGGGTGGTGATCTCGTAGGTCCAGCCATCGGCCCGGCATCCGATGGTGCCGAAGCGCTCACCCTGGGTCCAGACCGCATCGGCCCAGTCGGCGACGATTCGCTTGGTCGTCGCAGGCGGCGCATCGGTGGTCATGTCGATGTCACGGCCGTCGGAGAGATCCCGGCCCAGCAGCAGATCGCGCACGACGCCACCGACCAGGTAGAGGTGGTGGCCGGCAGCCTCGAAGCGCTCGGCGAGGGGCGCAGCGCGATCGAGCACGGGGCGCAGTCGGTCGGGGATCACGCCGCGGAGGCTACCGGGGGGCACCCGGTCGGCCCGTCGTCCTAGGCTCGCCCCCACGCCATGCGACGCCACGACACCGCAGCCGCCGCCGCCGACCACCTCCGGATCGGCCCCTGGCGGGGCGACCCGACCATCGCCCTGCTGAGCCCGACACCGGGCCGACCACCGTCGCCCGAACAGGTGCGCCGATGCCTCGACCAACTGCGCTCCGAAGGTCGCGCCGCCGTGCTCACACCTGCGCTCGGTGCCAGTGAGCAGACCTCGTTCCGCACGGCTGGCTTCGTGGAACGCGAGCGCCTGCACCTGCTGGGCCGCTCGGTCCGCGACCTTCCGACACTGCCGGATCACCCTGCGCGTCTTCGTCGGGCCCGTCATCGCGACCTCGCTTCGGTGCTTGCGGTCGATGCCCTCGCCTTCGATTCGTTCTGGACGTTCGATGCCGCGGCGCTGCGCGATGCCCGTCTCGCCACTCCCCGTTCACGCTTCCGCGTCGCCGTCGTCGACGGTCGAGTGATCGGTTACCACGTCACCGGTGCGGGTGGTCGCATGGGATACCTGCAACGACTCGCCGTGCATCCCGATCTGCACGGTCGTGGCATCGGCACCGCACTGGTGCGCGATGCGCTCGAGTGGAGTGCGCGCCGAGGGTGTTCACAGGTGCTGGTGAACACCCAGGAGACCAACGATCGCGCCTACGCGCTCTATCGCCATCTCGGCTTCACCGACGAACCCACGGGGCTGGCCGTTCTGTCGTACACGTTCGACGATGCACGGACTCTGACGTCATGACGCCATTGCGTCGCGTAGCGACGGCGATCGTGCTCGCTCTGATGGTGTTGCCGATGTTCGTCGTCGGTGCTGGCGCGCAGAGTCCGTCCGCGTCATCCCAATCGACGGGAACGTTCCGATTGGTACGTCAGAGCGATTGGGTCGCCCCCGATGGCACCTTCACGCTCGATCTGACCCACACGGGTTTCCCCACGGGCACGAAGTGGAACGTCGACGTGTGGGGCGCGCTCGCGAACCGGTCACAACTCGATCGCGCACTCACCGGATCGATCCCCACCTATGTGATGTGGTCGTCACCGGCTCAGGCGCTCACGGGTACGGCCGCATCGATCGCGATCCCCGTACGTCCGAGATGGCCGGCCCCCACCGATGGCGTCGTACTCACCGATGCCGGTGTCTATCCGATCGTGGTGAACGCCACCGACGCGAACGGTCGCACTATCGGAACGCTCACCACCTTCCTGCTCCGACTCGGCGCAACCGGTGACGCGCTCACCCCGCTGGCGGTCGCGCCGGTGATGTCGATCGGCGCCACACCGACCGTGTCACTCGATGGTGCAGCGTCATTCTCCGACGACGACGTGCGAAGGGCCACCGAACAGCTGCTCGTCGCGGGTTCGACGACGGCGTCGATGTCGATCGCGGCCGACGCCGCTCTTGCCGCTGCAGTCGCGGAGTCCACACCCGGGGCCTCGCGCACCGCCGCATCGGCGACGCGAGAGCTCCTCGGTCGACCATGGGTCGAACTCGACACCGGGGCGCTCGTGAACACGGGCCTGGCGACGATGTGGAACCGGGAGCTGCTCCGAGGCGACGCGTCATTGGCCGATTCGTTCGGGACGAGGCCCGATCGGGCGATCCAACCCATCGACCGACGCACCTCACCCGCCGCACTCGCCCATCTCGTCACGATGGGAACGCGCTCGGTGATCGTGCCCTCCGGCATGCTCGACAGGGGTTCCAACGTCTCGAGCACGATCACGCGTGGCTTCACCCTCCAGGCCAGCGACGACGCCTCCATGGCGGCCGTGGCCAGTGACGACGCGACGGCTCGACGCCTGCTCGCCCCGGCCGATCCCGTGCTCGCCGCGCATGAGGCGCTCGCCCAACTCGTCATGCTCCATGTGGAGCAACCCGGCGCCGACCGAGGCATCGCCGTGCTCCTGCCCCGCGAGAGCGACCCCGTCGCGCTCCGTGCACTTCTGCGGGCCCTGGGCGATCCCACCGGAGGGACGACGGGTGCACCGCTCCTCGGCAGCGTCACCGCCACCAGACTCCTCGCATCCGCCGCCACGACCCGACCCGTCGTGAAGTGGTCGGCCGATGAGCCGGCGGCCCTCGACGACTACCCGAACCGTCTGGCCGCCACCGATCGATCCCTCGGCAGCCTGCGCGCGCTCGTGCCCGAGGATTCCACGACGACCGGCCCCATCGACGACCAGGTGCTGGCTTCGGCGGCGGCGGGGCTCGACGGTGCCGACCGCACGAGTGTCCTGTTCGGCGCCGACCGGGCGATCGACACGGCGGCGAAGGGTGTCGGCCTGCCTCCCTCTCAGACGATGACCCTCACGTCGCGCACTGGCCGCATCCCGTTGAACCTGCGCAACGACTTCCCGGTCGATGCCCATGTGCGCGTGCGGCTGGTGAGCCCCAAGCTCGAGTTCCCCGAGGGATCGATCGTCGACACCACGCTGTCTCCGTCGGGGATCACCCGCATCGACGTGCAGGTCGCCACCCGAGCGACGGGTTCGTTCCAGGTCGATGTGATCGTGGAATCGATCGATGGCACGCTCCCCATCGACACGGGGCGGATCACGGTGCGCTCCACCGCGATCTCGGGCCTCGGTCTCGTCCTCTCGGTGGGCGCGGGTCTGTTCCTCCTTGCGTGGTGGGCGAGTCACTTCCGAAAGGTGCGTAGGGCGCGACGCCTCGTCGACGAACCCCTGCACCCGACGGAGGGCTGAGTACGCTTCGGCTCCTAGAAGGAGGGGACCGATGGCCAGCGTCCACATCGTCACCGACAGTTCCTGCGATCTCTCCACGGCCGAGACCGATGCGTTCGGAATCGGCGTCGTGCCACTGAGCATCCGCTTCGGTCAGACCGAGTACATCGATCGCGAACAACTCTCGGTCGAGCAGTTCTACGCCGAGATGGCCCGCTCGAAGGACCTTCCCGAGACAGCGGCACCGTCGCCCGGTCGCTTCGACCAGGAGTTCCGTGCCGCCGCAGCGCGCGGTGCCACGAGTGTCGTGTGCATCAACCTCTCGGGTGCGTTGTCGGCCACCGTCGAATCGGCTCGCAACGCCGCTCGCGGACTCGAGGGCGAGCTCGACGTGCGCGTCATCGACAGTCGTTCGCTCACTGGCGGTCTGGGCACGATGGTGCTCGAAGCTGCCGCTGCTGCCCGCGATGGTGCCGACGCCGACACGGTGCAGGCCCTCGTGGAATCGATGATCCCTCGCACCGAGATCTACGGCGCGCTCGACACGCTCGAGAACCTCAAGAAGGGCGGTCGCATCGGTAGCGCAACCGCGCTGCTCGGATCGATGCTCTCGATCAAGCCCCTCATCCACATCGGCGATGGCGCGGTCGAGGAGGCGGGCAAGCAGCGCACGCGCCGACGCGCCCTCGAATGGTTGCGCGACACGCTCTACGCGCAGCCCACCGTCGAGAAGCTCTCGGTGCTGCACGGTGAAGCTCCCGACATCGATGACTTCCTCGACCTGATCGCCGATCGCTTCCCGCGCGACACGATCCGCCTCGGCAAGATCGGCGCTGTCATCGGCACCCACGGCGGACCGGGCGTGATCGGCGTCTGCTACCTGTCGTGACCCCTGGCGAGGTGCTCGCCGGTCGTTACCGGCTCGATCGGCATCTCGCCAACGGAGGCATGGCCGAGGTCTGGGCCGGCACCGATCTCGTTCTCGAACGACCGGTCGCGGTCAAGGTGCTGCACGCCAACCTGGCCGCCGACTCCACGATCCGGGCGAGGTTCCACAACGAGGCCATCGCCGCGGCGCGCCTCGTGCACCACTCCATCGTGTCGATCTACGACACCGTCGAGACGCCCACCTGTGAAGCGATCGTGATGGAACTCGTGCAGGGACGCACCTTGCGCGAGTACCTCGATGAGCGCGGCACGCTCGAGCCCATCGAAGTGGTGCACATCGGTGTCGAGGTGGCCGGTGCACTCACGTCAGCGCACAAGGCCGGCATCATCCACCGTGACATCAAGCCAGCGAACATCCTGTTGTCGGACGACGGACGCGTGGTCGTGACCGACTTCGGAATCGCGAAGGTGATCGACGATCCCGACGTGACGCGCACACAACAGTTGCTCGGCACAATCAGATACCTCGCGCCCGAACAGGTCGAGGGCGGTCCCATCGATGGTCGTACCGATCTCTACGCGCTCGGCTGCGTGCTCTACGAAGCCTTGTGCGGTGATGCGCCATTCCGTGCCGACACACCGGCAGCTCTTGCGCTCGCTCGTCTTCATCGCGAACCGACCGCACCATCGGCGCGCGTGCCCAACGTGCCCGTCGATCTCGACGCGATCCTGTTGCGGGCACTCGCCCGCGAACCCGTCACCCGCTACGCCACCGCCGACGACCTGCGCGCCGCTCTGTTGGCGACGCGTCTCGACGAGTTCGCAGCGATGGACGTCACCATCGACGCCGACCGTTCGACCCTCGACCCCGACTCGAGGGTCGCGCCACACGCGGTCGACGATCCGCCGATCACGGCGAGCGGCCGCGGTGGCGGTTCACTCGTCGTCTTCGGGTTGATCGTGATGGGCGCGCTCGTGCTCGCTGCTGCGCTGTTGATGCGCTGAAGCCCGGGCCCATCGCATCACCCCGGCACTAGGATCGCCGCCGATGGAGACCGACCGGCCCACGCCACCACCCCCGCCGCCGAACGCGCCGAACACCCCGCCCAGCGGACCGCTCGGCGCGCCGTCTGCGCTGCCGAGCGACTGGCCCGCCGCAGCCACCGACGCCATCGTCAATGCCGTCGACGCCGTGCGCGATCGCACCACCGGCCCGATCATGATCGCCGCTCGGGCGCTGGTGTTCGGACTGTTCGCCGTGTCCCTCGCCGTCACGGTGATCACCATGTTGGTCATCGCGGCCATCCACTTCCTCGACGAGGTGCTGCCCTTCAGCATCTGGCTGCCCTACCTCGTGTTGGGCGTGCTCCTGCTCGTGTCCGGCGCGCTCGTGTTCCAGCGGCGCAACGCCCCCGGGAATACCGCCGGCCACTGACCCGTTGCACCTGTTGCACCCCTGATACCCACCGGGGTATCCCCCCATCCGTCCGCCGGTCTACCCGGCACCGAACCCGAGGCATCCCGTGTCCGACGTCCGCAACGTGATCATCATCGGCTCCGGTCCGGCCGGACTCACCGCCGCCATCTACACGGCACGGGCCAGCCTCGCTCCCCTGCTCATCGAGGGTGAGCCGTCGTCGACCAGCGACCAACCGGGCGGTCAGCTGATGCTCACGACCGAGGTCGAGAACTTCCCGGGTTGGCCCGACGGCATCATGGGCCCCGAGCTCATGATGCGCATGCGGGAGCAGGCGCTGCGCTTCGGCACCGAGGTGCTCACGTCCAAGGTGAGCAAGGTGGACCTGTCGGCCCGACCGTTCAAGGTCTGGGTCGGCGACACCGAGGCCGAGCCCACCTACCTGGCCAACTCGGTGATCGTGTCGACCGGCGCCCGATCGCTCATGCTCGGACTCGAGGAGGAGACCCGCCTCCTGGGCCACGGCCTCTCGACCTGCGCCACCTGCGATGGCTTCTTCTTCCGGGGCCACGACATCGTCGTGGTCGGCGGTGGGGACTCCGCGGTCGAGGAGGCCCTGTTCCTCACCAAGTTCGCCGACACCGTCACCCTGGTGCATCGCCGCGACGAGCTGCGAGCCTCGAAGATCATGCAGGAACGGGCCTTCGCCAACGAGAAGATGCGCTTCGCCTGGAACTCGACGGTGAGTGCCATCCATGGCGACACGTCGGTCTCGGGCGTCACGC
>CAYVUO010000065.1:0-10025 GCA_964454715.1 uncultured Bifidobacterium sp.
CTGCAGAAGGCGCGTGCCCGCCTCGAACTCAAGCTCGGCCGTCCCGCGACCCTCGCCGAACTCGCCGCCGAGGTCGAGATGCCCGAGGACAAGGTCACCGAGGCGTTGCGCTTCGCCGCCGAGCCGCTGTCACTGTCCGAGCCGCTGCGCGAGGACGGCGATGCCGAACTCGGCGATGTGGTCGAGGATCGTTCGGCCGAATCGCCCTTCGAAGTTGCTGCGACCGCACTGCTCCCCGAGGAGATCAGCCGTCTGCTCTCCCCGCTCGACGAGCGCGAGCGCGAGATCCTCAAGCTCCGCTTCGGACTCGATCGTGGCGAACCGCGCACGCTCGAAGAGGTCGGCGAGCACTTCAACCTCACTCGTGAGCGCATCCGTCAGATCGAGGCTCGCGCGATGTCGAAGTTGCGCCATCCCTCGTCCGACACCGGCGCTCGCGATCTGCTCGCCGTCTGACCGACATGTCCGACGACGCCGTCGCGTCGGCTGACGACTCGAGGCTCGACTCCGGCGCCCCCGTGCCCCGCGAGGGCTGGGGTCGGTTGCTCCTCGTTGGCGGCGTGCTTGCCGTCGTCGCGATCATCGGCGCGATGGTGCTGCTCGTCATCGGGTTCGCCATCCTGGGCAAACCGCATGAGTCGAATGCGACGAAGTTGCGCGACATCGAGGTCGAGACCGGAATCGCGTCGGCCAACACCGATCCCTCCCATGCCCCGCAGTACGACGTGAAGCTCGGCACCTGCGAGGCGCGGGGCCGAGGTGTGCGCGCCGCGGGCACCGTCACGAATCCCACCGACTCTCCTGCGGACTACCGCATCTGGTTGAGCTTCCGCGACAGTGGTCTCGGCGCGACGGGGTCGGAGTTCGCGGCCAGCGAAATCGTCGTGCAGAACGTGCCCGAGCACTCGACCACCAACTGGGAGGCGCTCGTGTCCGACCGCCCCGAGGGAGCATTCGCCTGCCGGATCCTGCGGATCGAACGCACGCGCACCTCGGCTGGTGGCTCCTGAGCAGCCCTTGGACCGTCGGGGCTGCACCGTTCTAGAGTGCCGCCCATGAAGAAGCTCGTCGTGCTCCTCGTCGTGGTCGTTCTCGCCGCTCTCGCGGTCAAGAAGCTCCAGGACGCCTGATCAGGTGACCCGTCGCCGACGGGTCACCAACCAGCCGATCACGATCGCCGTTGCGATCGTGGCCGCGGTCGCGCCGACGGCGACGGGCCGGTTGGGGTGGCGCAATCGGTCGCGCACCGGTCGGGGCGCTGCGGTGAGATCGATGAAGTGCAACACGGGCCAACCCTCGTCGGCCGCGAGGCGAGCCAGTTCGCGATCGGGGTTCACTGCACGCGGATGGCCGACGGCGTGCAGCATCGGCGCATCGGTGATCGAGTCGGAATAGGCGTAGCTCGACGCGAGATCGATGCCGTGGGTGGCGGCGATGGTCTGCAACGCTGCGACCTTCTCCTCTCCGTACGCGTAGAGCTCGACGTCTCCGGTGTAGTGGCCCGTCTCGTCGAGCAGGGCTCGGCTGGCGACCGCGCCATCGGCTCCCAGGTGCTCGGCGAGCGGAGTGACGATCTCCTCGGGTGAGGCGGAGACGAGGAACACCAAGCGCCCAGCCTCACGATGCATGCGCATCAGTTCGAGGGCCTCGGCGTACACGATGGGCTCGATCACGTCGACGAGCGCGTCGCGTACGAGGGCGGAAACCATTGCGTGGTCCCAGCCCTTGGTGATGCGCAGAGTGGATTCGCGGAACTTGCGCATGCGCTTCTCGTCGGCGCCGAGCCAGCGGAAGAGCAGGCCGTTCCAGACCGCGATCGCGAGCACACGACGATCGATCATCCCTGCGGTGCGGAAGCGTCGACCGAACGCCACCATCGACGCCTTCGCGATGACGGTCTTGTCGAGGTCGAAGAACGCGGCTTCCATCGGCGTCGAGCCTACGGGCGTGCAGACGGTTCGACCGACCCTTCTCCGGCCGATCATCGCTCCGTAGGGTCCGCACCCTTCCCCTCGATGCGTCGTACTGCGCCCATGCGCGCGCGAGGAGGGCCGATGTTGCTCGTGTGTTGGTCGGTGAAGGGTGGGGTCGGCACATCGGTGGTGTCGGCGGGGATCGCGACGATGCTCGCGAGGCGTGAGGGGTCGGCGACGCTGTTCGACCTCGCCGGCGATCTGCCGTCGATCCTGGGTGTGCCGGAGCCCGAGGGCCCCGGTCTCCGCGACTGGCTGCACGCCGACGACGCGGTCGGAGTCGAGGCGATCGGTCGACTCGAGCGAGAGGTCGGTCCCGGTCTGCGCTTCGTGCACCGCGGCCGGCGCGTTCCCGGTTCGGTCGATCGGGCCGCGCTCGCAGTTGCGCATCTGGCCGCGGCGGACGATGTGAACGTGATCGATGTCGGGCTACTGGGTGATGGCGAATCCGATGCGGTGCGACGTGCGATCGTCGAGGGCGCAACCACGTCGTTGCTCGTCACGCGCCCCTGCTACCTCGCATTGCGCAGGGCGCTCGCCTGTCCTGTGCGACCCGACGCCATCGTGCTGGTCGTCGAACCGGGCCGGGCCATCGGTCGGTCCGATGTGGTCGATGTGCTCGGCCTGCCCGTCGTGGCGGAGATCGTGGTCGATCCCGCGATCGCCCGGGCCGTCGATGCCGGACTGCTCACCTCTCGCCTGCCGGCCGATCTCGCCCGGTCACTCGCGAATGTCGCCTGACGCCCGGATCGGCGCGCTCGTCGACGCCGTGCACCGCGAGGTCGTGCGCGGCGGCCGGGGCGATGCGGCGTCGGCTCGCCAAGTGGCTCTCGAACACGATCCCCTGCTCGCGGACCGTGACGTCGACGCCGTCGTGTCGCGCGTCGCGGCACGGGTCGATGGGCTCGGCCCCATCGAGCCCCTGTTGGCCGATGCCTCCGTCGACGAGGTGATGGTCAATGGCGGGGGAGCGGTGTGGGTCGAGCGCGCGGGACGAATCGAGCGCACCCCGATCACCATCGAGGAGCATGAGGCCCTCCTGATCCTCGAACGAATCGTCGCCCCCCTCGGGCTGCGCATCGACAGGGGCTCGCCCATCGTCGATGCCCGGCTTCCCGACGGTTCACGTGTGCATGGCATCGTGCCGCCGCTCGCCATCGATGGGCCGTGCATCACGATCCGTCGGTTCTCGGCTGCGGCCAAGTCACTCGAGGCATTCGCGCCACCAGGGGTGGCGAGGGTGTTGCGAGCCGCAGTGCGGGCTCGGATGAATGTGCTCGTGAGCGGCGGGTCGGGCGCCGGCAAGACGACGTTGCTCAACGCTCTTGCGGCCGAGATCGGTTCCGACGAACGAGTCGTGACCATCGAGGATGCCGCTGAGCTGCGCCTCCCCGGTGCGCATGTGGTGCGGCTCGAGGCGCGAGCGGCCAATGCCGAAGGTGTGGGTGAGATACGTGTGCGCGATCTCGTACGCACTGCGTTGCGCATGCGGCCCGATCGCATCGTGGTGGGCGAGGTACGCGGCCCCGAATCGATCGACATGCTCCAGGCGATGAACACGGGTCATTCCGGTTCGCTCTCGACCTGTCATGCCAACGGTCCCGCCGACGCGCTTCGACGACTCGAGACGCTCGTGCTGCTCGATGACACGGCGCTGCCGCTCGCGGCGGTGCGCGAGCAGGTGCACAGCGCGGTCGATCTCATCGTGCATGTCGCACGTCGTGCCGATGGTTCGCGAGTGATCACGGCCCTTGCCGAGCCGATGCCCTCGCCCGAGTCGAGTGGTTCGGCAGTCGTGACGTTGTGGAGTGGTTCCGGTCCCGTCGCACGTCCGACGCGTCGCGCGCGATGGAGCACCGGTCGGCGATGAACGGGCCATCCGTGGTCATCGGGCTCACCGCGTCGATCGGAGTGGTCATGGCGTCGTCCTGCGCGACGACATCGATCTCGGTATGGCGAGATCGCGTGGCGGTGCGCCGAGTGCGGGCGCTCCGCATCGCGCGTCGACCCCTCGACCCGGTCGCGTGGCTCTCGGCGCATCCATCGCTCCATTCGATCATCCGTCGCCTGCGCGCAACCGCCGATCGTCGGCGCGAGCGACGCCAACTGGTCGACTTCGTCGATCGCATGGTGCGTCAACTCCGATCCGGGGGTACACCGGTCGGTGCTGCGTTCCGGGCTGGAGATGGTCTCTCGATCGCCGCTCCGCTCACCGACGCACTCGCCGCCGGTCACGGACTCGTCGAAGCCGCAGATCGTTGGGCCACCGAGACAGCGGTCGAGGGCGTCGAGCTCGTCGCCCTTGCGCTCTCGCTCATGGGCCGTCTCGGTGGTGCGAGCGCTGCGGTGCTCGATGGTGTGGCGGCATCGTTGCGCGATGCTTCGGCGCTCGAGCGTGAGGTCGTGGCGCTCTCCTCCCAGGCACGAGCCTCGATGGCCGTTCTCGTCGCCGCTCCGGTGGCCGCACTCGTCCTGGGCGCATCGATCGATCGCCATCTGCTGCGTGTCGTGGTCGGTTCACCCGTCGGATGGTCGTGCCTCCTCGTCGGTGCTGCGCTCGATGGAGTGGGCGCGTGGTGGATGCACCGAATGGTGCGATCGGCGGCGACATGACCTCGGCCGCACTGCTCGTTCTGGCCATCGCCGGTCTCCTGCGGATCGCTCGGTCGCTGCGCGAGCGACGGGAGCGCGCTCATGACGAGCTCGCGGTCGAGACGGCGATCGTGCCCGCGGTCGACCTCTTGCGACTCGCCGTCTCGGCTGGGCTGGCGGCCCACGGCGCGGTGATGATCCTGGCCGAGCATGCGCCGGCTCCCCTCCGACCGGGGCTCGACGAGGTGCTGCGTCGTGTGTCCCTGGGCGATCGCCTGGGTGACGCGCTCGATGCACTCGACACGTGGGGTGAGCCGGGCCGACCCCTGGTCGCAGTGCTCCGCACTGCAGCATTCGACGGCGTCGCACTCTCGATGCCGCTCGAACGCGTGGCGGCCGACGTGCGCGATCAGCGCCGCCGCCGGGCCGAGGCGCGGGCCCGACGACTCCCCGTGCAATTGCTCTTCCCCCTCGCGGTGTGCGTACTGCCCGCCTTCGTGCTCCTGGCCGTCGTGCCGGTGCTCGTGTCGTCGTGGCCCGCAGGCCACTGATCGCCTTCCATCCGATCCCGAGGAGTTCCATGTCAGAAGAGACGTCCAACCATCACGATGACGCAGCCCCGAAGCAGTCGTCACCCGAGTCCGGTCAGACGACCGCCGAGTATGCGCTCGTGTTGCTGGGAGCCGCCGGCATCGCCGCACTGCTGTTGGGATGGGCCGCGAGGTCGGGCGCCATCTCCTCGTTGTTCGACGCGGTGCTGTCCGGTGTGATGGATCATCTGCAGTGACCGGGCGCGGAAGGGGGCACGACGGGCAAGCCACGGTCGAGTTCGCCCTCGTGCTCCCGTTCGTCGCGCTGTTGGCCGCACTCATCGTGCAGGTCGGTCTGGTACTGCGGGCCCAGGTGCTCGTCGTGCATGCCGCACGCGAAGGTGCACGTGCGGCGAGCGTGGCCACGGGTCCGCGCGACGATGCTGCTCGTCGGGCGGCGGAACGATCTTCCGATCGCGGGACCGAGGGCATCGCCGTCGAGGTGCTCGAGGACGAGACCGACGTGACGGTGATCGTGCGTCGTCGGATGCACGTGTGGTTGCCGTTCCTCGGCGAACTGCTGCCGGAGTTCGACGTGCAGTCGCGGGCGACGATGCGCATCGAGGTGACGGGCGCCAGCTCGGCGCGCTGATGGTGGCCTCAGTCGAGCAGCACTCGCTCGAGCAGGGCCACAGCGGCGTGCTTGTCGAGCGGGTCGTTGCCGTTGCCGCACTTCGGTGACTGCACACACGATGGGCAACCGTCGGAGCAGGAACAGGTGGCGATGAGGTCGAGGGTGGCGGCGAGGTGGCGATCGGCTGACGCGTAGCCCAGGTCGGCCACGCCGGCGCCCCCTGGATGCGCGTCGTGGATCACGATGGTCGGCGCGCCCGTGCCGGGCATCCATGGGGTGGAGAGTCCTCCTACGTCCCACCGATCGCAGATGGCGAAGAGGGGGAGGATGCCGATCGCCGCGTGTTCGATGGCGTGCAGTGCCCCGAGCAGTGCGGCGGGGTCGATGTCGGCGTCGTCGACCACCTCGTCGTCGATGACGTACCAGAGCGCGCGGGTGACGAGTTCGAGCGTGGGGAGTTGCAGTTCGTGGGTGCCGAGCTGTTCGCGAGTGCGCACGTGGTAGCGGCGATACCCCGTGATGTCTGTGCGCACGCGAACGGTGCCGAGGAACAGATCGGTAGCGCCGACCGTGCGGTGCTGCTCGGTGTCGATGATCTCGATGTCGGTGACCGTGCGGGGTTGTGTGTACTCATCGCCATCGTCGGGTTCGACACGGGCCACGTGTTGCTCGAGATCGAGGTCGGTGACGCGCCACGAGGCTCCCTGATGAAGGTAGACGGCGCCGGGGTGCACGAGTCGCTGCGCACGCGCACCGTCGACGGTGCCGATGAGATCGCCACCCGCAGTCGCGATGACGAACTCGTCGCTACCGGCACTGCGCAACCCGAGACCGTCGGCGGGACGACCGCGTGCCGCCCACACCGCGGCCGGGCCCTGCCTCGAGGTGGTGGGCCGCATGCGCAGGCGGTCGTCAAGCACGAGCTTGCGCACGGCATCGTCGAGGAGATCGGGCCACCACACGTCGTCGTCGGTCGTGAGGGGCAACTCGTACGCCGCACACGCGAGTTGGGGGAGCAGCACGTAGGGATTCGCCGGGTTGATGACACAGCGTTCGGCCCCGCGCTCGAACAGTTGGTCGGGATGCTGGAGGAACCACTGGTCGAGTTGATCGTCGCCGGCGACGAGCGCGGCCAACGACGTGGAGGCATCGCGTCCCGCCCGGCCCGCCTGTTGCCACATGCTGGCGATGGTGCCGGGGAATCCGTCGAGGACGCATGCGTCGAGCCCGCCCACGTCGATGCCGAGCTCGAGTGCGCTCGTGGCCACGACGCCGCGCAACTTGCCGCTGAACAGGTCGGCCTCGATGTCGCGACGCTCGCTCGCGAGGTAGCCGCCTCGATAGGGGCGAACCTTCGAGGCCAGCCGCTTCGGCAGGCGCCGCGCGACATCGGCGGCAAGCAGTTCGGTGCCCTTTCGACTGCGACTGAAGGTGAGGCAGCGATGACCCGCTCGCACGAGACCGCTCATCAATTCGGCCGCCGCACGCGACGAAGAACGCGATCCGACCTCGTCGTCGGTGGCCGCTGGATCCCACAAGAGGAACAGTCGCTCACCTCGGGGTGAGCCGTCGTCGGACACGCAGGTGACGTCGAGACCGCTGAGGATCGACGCCAGTTCGGCGGGATCGCCGATGGTGGCCGAGGTGAACACGAAGGTCGGGTCGGACCCGTAGTGGGCACAGATGCGTCGGAGGCGTCGCAGCACGTGTGCGACGTTGCTGCCGAACATGCCGCGCAGCACATGCAGCTCGTCGACGACCACGAACTGCAATCGATGGAAGAAGTTGGCCCACCGCCCATGGTTGGGCAGCATCGAGACGTGCAGCATCTCGGGGTTGGTGAGCAGCACGTTCGCGTTGGCCCGCACCCATGTGCGTTCCTCGGGTGAGCTGTCGCCATCGTGCGTGGCGGCGACGAGACCCGGCACGTCGAGCACGGCGAGCGAGCGGAGCTGGTCCTGGGCGAGGGCCTTGGTGGGGAACAGCAGCAACGCGGTGCTGGCGCGCGGTGCGTCGACGATCGACTCGGCGATCGGCACCCGGTAGCAGAGCGACTTGCCCGAAGCCGTGCCGGTGGCGACGACCACCGAGCGTCCGTCGCGCACGAGATCGATGGCTTCGGCCTGATGTGACCAGAAGCCATCGTCGGGCCGTAGGTGGGCGATGTCCTCGGGCAATGGCCGGGCCAATTCGGCATGACGTGCTGCCCTTGCCGGGATGCGCTCGAGGTGGGCGAACCGAGGGTCGTCGATGAGCGAGGTGACGAACGTGTCGAGGTCGACGTCACCGGTGGCCATCGGTCGATGGTACGGCCGAGGTGGGACGGCGCGGTCGGGTGGGTCGGGTGCGTCCGATCGTGGGAGGCTTGGGGCGTGTTGGAGATCGAGGTCGACGTGCGGTCGGACGGGACGACGGTGGTGTTGCCGATCGGTGATCTCGACCTGTCGACCGCTCCGACCCTTCGGGAGCGACTGCTTCGGATCGTCACCGATGCGGGTTCCGACCCGAGGGTCGTGATCGACCTCGCCGGCGTCGACTTCCTCGACACGATCGGTCTCGGCGCCCTGTTGGGAGGGGTGAAGCGTTGTCGTGAGGCCGGTGGCGAGCTGGCGGTGGCCAGGGCCGAGCCCCAGGTCGCCGCCGTGTTCACCATCACCCGGGTCGAGGAGGTGCTGCCCCTCCATGGGTCGGTCGAGAGCGCGATCGAGGCACTCGGCTCCGATCGGGACGACACGTAACGCGCCCGTAACGAGCAGGACACGGTGGGCACGGTCGGGCCCGATACAACAGTGCCGTGAATTCGACGTCGACCGACCATCACGACCATCACCCGTGGAGCCACACTTGGCTCGGCACCGATCGGTTCCTCGCGCGCCGACTGGCCCGCCCCGTCGCACGGTTCCTCTCGATCGAGGCATCGAGCGGTGTGCTGCTGCTCATCGCGACGGCGGTGGCACTCGTGTGGGCCAACTCGCCCTGGAAGTCCTCCTACGCGTCATTCCTCTCGGCCGAGGTGCTCATCGAGGCCGGTCCTGTGCACATCGCACTCACGGTGCAGGAGTTCGTGAACGACGCACTGATGGCATTCTTCTTCTTCGTCGCGGGCATTGAGATCAAGCGCGAGATGGTGAAGGGCGAACTGCGCGATCCGCGTGCTGCGGCGCTGCCGATCATCGCCGCCGTCGGGGGCATGATCGTTCCGGCACTCATCTACTTCGGACTCAACTTCGGTTCCGACACCGCGCATGGATGGGGAATCCCCATGGCGACGGACATCGCGTTCGCCGTCGGAGTCGTGTCGTTGTTCGGGAATCGTGTGCCGGTCGCGCTCAAGCTCTTCCTGCTCACCCTCGCCGTGGCCGACGATCTCGGAGCGATCGGTGTGATCGCCGTCTTCTACAGCCAGTCCGTCCGCTTCGCGTGGCTCGGCGTGGCGGCGCTGCTCCTCGTCCTCGTCTGGTTCCTGCGTCGCCGCCGGGTGTGGTTCGGCCCGATCTACCTCGCGCTCGGCATCGTGATCTGGTACTGCATGTTGAAGTCGGGTGTGCATGCCACGGTGGCCGGTGTGCTGATGGGCTTCCTCACTCCGGCCGGCGCGCTCCGTCCCGATCTCGATCCCGAGGCAGTCGTCGGTCGTCTCTCGGCCCAGGACGAACTCGACGCTGCCTCGGTGCAACAGGCGTCGTTCCTCATCCGTGAGTCGATCCCCGTCGGAGAGCGACTCGTCGACCGTCTGCTCCCGTGGACGAGCTATGTGATCATCCCCATCTTCGCCCTCTGCAACGCAGGGGTCGTCCTGAGTGGTGAGGCACTGCGCTCCGCTGCGGGTTCGTCCGTCACCTGGGGCGTGGGTGCGGGCCTCGTCATCGGCAAGACCGTTGGTGTGGCGGGCGCGGCGATGTTGGCGATCGCGCTCGGAGTCGCGATCCGACCCCGAGGCGCGACCAACCTGCACATGCTCGGCATCGCGATGGCGGCCGGCATCGGGTTCACCGTCGCGCTGTTCGTGACGGGTCTTGCCTTCGACTCGGCCGAGTTCCAGGATCAGGCCAAGGTCGGCATCCTCGGGGCCTCCCTCGTGGCTGCGTTGCTCTCGGGGCTCGTGCTCAGACTTGCTGCATCACGCGCTGGCGCGGAGGAACTGGCGATCGAGGCGGAGGAGAACGCCGAGGTGTTCGAGGAACTTCCCCGAGTCGCGTTGGACTGACCTCAGCGGGCCGTGCCCGTGTCGCCCGAGGGGGGCGACGAGCTGCCGGTTTCGCCCGAGGAGGGCTACGAGCCGCCGGTATCGACGTA
>CAYVUO010000065.1:10035-10713 GCA_964454715.1 uncultured Bifidobacterium sp.
GGCCGTCGGCGAAGCGAAGCGTGCGTAGGCCGGCCCACATTCCGGCGAGGGGGAAGTCCTGTGACACGCCGCCGCCCCCGTGGGCCTGGATGGCGCGGTCGACGACCCGGAGCGCGACGTTGGGCGCCACGACCTTGATCGCCGAGATCTCGACCCGCGCGCCCTTGTTGCCGACGGTGTCCATCAACCACGCCGCCTTCATCGTGAGCAGACGCGCCTGTTCGATCTCGATGCGGGAGTCGGCGATCCATTCCTGGATCACACCCTGTTGCGCGAGCGGTTTGCCGAACGCCACGCGTTCGGTGACGCGACGGCACATCAGCTCGAGTGCGCGCTCGGCCATGCCGATGCAGCGCATGCAGTGGTGGATGCGTCCGGGACCGAGCCGGGCCTGCGCGAGTGCGAAGCCGCCGCCCTCGGTGCCGAGCAGGTTGCTCACGGGAACTCGCACATCGTCGAAGCGCAGCTCGCAATGGCCCTCGCGGTCGTTGTACCCGAAGACCATCAGATCCCGCACCACGGTGAGACCGGGCGTGTCCATGGGAACGAGCACCATCGACTGTTGCGTATAGGTGGGAGCGTCGGGATCGGTCTTTCCCATCACGATCGCCACGCGACAACGTGGGTTGGCGGCGCCGGAGATCCACCACTTGCGTCCGTTGAGCACGTACTCGTCGC
>CAYVUO010000066.1:0-10599 GCA_964454715.1 uncultured Bifidobacterium sp.
GTTGGTCAAC
This sequence comes from uncultured Bifidobacterium sp., assembly GCA_964454715.1. GTDB lineage: Bacteria > Actinomycetota > Acidimicrobiia > Acidimicrobiales > Acidimicrobilacustridaceae > Acidimicrobilacustris. The sequence goes on from CAYVUO010000066.1 coordinate 11, forward strand.
ACCGAGGGCACCGGCTTCTACCGAGCCGAGTACGCGCCATCGCTGCGCGACGCGCTCGTCACCCATGCCCAGCGCGACCTCTCGCCCATCGAGCGCTATGGCCTCGTCGACGATGCATGGGCATCGGTGCTGGCGGGACGGATGACCACCCATGCCTTCCTCGTGCTCATGGAACAACTCGGCGCCGAGACCGACCTGTCGGTGTGGCAGCGGATCATCGGAGCACTGGGGACGATCGACCGGATCGTTCCGGTCGACGCGCGAGTCGAATGGACGACCCGGGTGCACGAGTTGCTCGCTCCTGCGTACGCGCGGCTCGGCGACGAGCCCTCGCCCGACGAGTCGGATCGCACTCGAGCCCTGCGTGGCGCGCTGTTCGAAGCACTCGGTGTGCTCGGTGGCGATGTCGACGCACGAGCCCGCGCCCGAGTGCTGCTCGACGTGGGACCACTCGACCCCGACCCCGCACTCGTGGCCGCGGCCGTGAACATCGTGGCCGCCACCGGGACCCGCGCTGAGTTCGACGGCTTCGTCGGCCGAATGCGATCGGCGGAGACTCCACAGGAGGAACTTCGATTCCTCGGGGCGCTCGCCGACTTCCCCGATGCCGAGGCCATGCGCGAACTGCTGCGAATGAGCATCGACGAGATCCGCACCCAGAACGCGCCGATGGTGCTGCGACGTGCCCTCACCAATCGCGAGGTCGGAGATCTTGCGTGGTGGTTCATCACCGCCGAATGGGACACGATCAACGCGCGGTTCCCATCCAATTCGATCGCCCGCATGCTCGAGGGCATCAGGTCGCTCTCACGACCCGATGTCGCTCCCAACGTGCCGGTGTTCTTCTCGGATCACCAGGTACCCCAGGGCGAGAGGATCCTCGCCCAACATCTCGAAAGACTCTCGGTGAACGTGGCCCTCAGGGAACGGGAAGCGAACCGTCTCGGTCACGATCTGCTGCATCACCGGCGGCGCTGATCGCCATCTCGGGGAACCGTCGCTCATGACGCCCCGCCCACCGCTGGGCGCCCACTGCGAGAGCGATGACCCCGATGACGACACCGAGACCGCGCAGGTGCTGGTAGCCGCCTCCGAACGTACCGATCGACATCACCGACGTCGGCCACACGAACCAGCTCACTGCGATGCACACGACGAGATACGACGGTCGATACCGCCCGAGTCCGCACGCGGCGAGCAGTCCGAACCCGGCGGCGAAGTACCACGGCCAGATCACCGGACCGAGCACGACATACCCGACCAGCACCACCGCCGTGGCCTTCACCACTCCGATGCGTGGACTGCGGAAGAGCATCACGAGCACCAGTCCGGCGGTGGCGAGCAGCCCGAGCGCGCGCACACCACCGGCGAGTGCGGCTCCGTCGACATGGAGTCCGATCATGTCGAGCACCTCGGCGATGCTGAAGCCGATCTTGGTCGTGGGTGAGTAGGTGTCGTTCACCTTGCCCGTGCTCCTGAGCGCGGTGATCCAACCGGGGCCGAGCCCGATGAGCGCGCATCCGATCACGATGGCGACAACCGCAGCCGCGAGCACACCCACTGTCGTGACGATCCGCTCCTTCCACGACGCGACGACGGGGCGCCAGCACCAACCCACGTAGACGAGCGCGATGGCCGCAGGCAACTTCACGGCCGTCGCCGCGATCAACAGTCCGACGCCGAGCGCCCGACGACCGCGTTGCACCGCCGCCAATCCGAGCGCGAGGAGGCCGAACATCAACGCGTCGTTGTGGGCGCCACCGATGAGGTGGAGTATCACGATCGGATTGCCGACTCCGATGGCAATTGCGACCGCGGGAGAGAGCCCGTTGCGCAGTGCGATCGAGCCGATGCCGACCGCAGCCATCGCCACACCGATCCACACGAACACCCGGTACCAGGCGATCGCACCGACCTGCCGATGACCCGAGAGTTCGACGGCGGCACGACTCACGGCCACGGCGACGGGACCATAGGGAGCGGGCGCAGCGCGCCACACCGGATCGGCACCCGTGGTGAAGTCACCCCAACCGAGTTCGACCGGACCGGTGGAACTGGGATCGATGCCGCGGCTCGACATCTCGCCCTGTGCCACGTAGCTGTAGACGTCGTTGGAGAGCAGGGGCGGACCCAACGACACCGGGATCGCCCACAGCACGATCACCGCACCCACCACGATGAGTGCCCGCTTCGTGCTGGCGATGCGCCCCATGCGATGGATGAGACCGAGCCAACCGATCGCCAACAGCACGAGCCCGCACAGGAACCACAGCGTCGATTCGGTGCTCGAGCCGGGATGGCCGATGAACGGGACGGTGATGCGCCATGTGGGTACCGCCAGTCGCCACAGAGGTGCGGACGCAGCGATCACGAGGCTGCCGAGCACTCCGCTGAGCGCGACGAGCGCGGTGAGCACCGGACGGGGCCGCTGATCGATGACGGGCTGCCAGTGCGAGCCATCGGTCATGTCGACCGGTTCGGGCCCGACCACGAGCGCGTGCGCACGAGTGATCACCCGGTCGATCTCGGGGGATGCATTGACGCGGTCGCGGGCGCGACGGACCAACTCGAGCACGATTCGAGGCTAGCGGTCAGCCCCTACGAGAACCGGCCCACCCCGGCACCGCGAGCAGTGCGTCGACGTCTTCGGCACGGGGAACCGCCCAACCCTGTTCATAGCCCGAGAGCTCGCCGAGTGATCGCGATTGGAACTGCGCTCCGAGCACCTCGATCTGGTCGGGCGTGACCATGGAGGGATGGGGCACACCACATGCCCGGGCCATGCGCTCGAGTTCGAATCGGATCGTCGCCAGGTAGTTGGCACAGCGGACCGACTTGTCGGCGACGTCGAGCCCGCGCACCAGTCGCGGATCCTGGGTGGCCACGCCCGTGGGGCAACGGTCGGTCTCGCATCGTTGGGCCTGGATGCACCCGATCGAGAACAACGCAGTGCGGCCGACGTTGACCATGTCGCAACCGGTCGCGAACGCCGCAAGAGCGGCATCGGGCAGGCCGAGACGACCGGAACCGATGAACACCAGATCGCCATCGATGCCCATCGCCGCGAACGAACGGAACACCCTCGGGAACGCCCAGCGGAACGGGAGTGAGACGTGGTCGGCGAAGCTGAGCGGTGCTGCGCCGGTGCCCCCCTCACCACCATCGATGGTGATGAAGTCCGGCCCGCCGCCGGTGGCGACCATGCGACCGGCGAGGTGATGCCAGAAGGCTTCGTCGCCGACCGCGGACTTGATGCCCACCGGCAGGCCCGTTGCACCAGCGATCGTCTCGATGAATTCGATCAACGAGTCGACGTCGCCGAACGCACTGTGAGCGGCCGGGCTGCGACAGGTGATGCCGACCGGGACACCGCGGATGGCAGCGATCTCGGGAGTCACCTTCGCTGCGGGCAGCACACCACCGAGCCCCGGTTTCGCCCCCTGGCTCAACTTGATCTCGATCGCACGAACGGGAGCATCGGACACGACATCGATGAGACGGGCGAGATCGAAGTGCCCCGAGTCGTCACGACATCCGAAGTAGCCGGTGCCGATCTGCCATACGAGGTCCGCGCCATTGCGATGGAACGGCGAGATGCCACCCTCTCCCGTCGAGTGCAACGACCCGGCACGCGCGCATCCCCGGTTGAGAGCTTCGACCGCAGCGCCACTCAGCGAGCCGTAGCTCATCGCCGACACGTTGACCACCGAAGCCGGGCGGAACGCATGGGCACGACCATGGGCTCCACCGAGGACCTTGATGCACGGCAGCGGGCGATCGGTCGCCGGCGATTCGGCATCGACCGGTGTGTCGAGGGGGAACTGCGAATGCTTGACGATCAGGTAGTCATGCGGCTCGTCGAAGTCGTTGTCGCTGCCGAAGCCGAAGTAGGTGTTCTCGGCCTTCGCCGCCCGATACACCCAAGTTCGCTGATCACGACTGAACGGTCGTTCCTGGTCGTTGTCGGTGACGATGTACTGACGCAGTTCAGGACCGACCCGCTCGAGCAGGTATCGGAAGTGACCGATGATCGGATAGTTGCGCAGGATCGCGTGGGTTCGCTGCGTGCGGTCGTACACGGCCAAGGCGATCAGTGCCACGACCACCAGCACCACGATCGCCAGGAGGGGATGCCACCACTGCACGGCCGCAGCCTACGGACTCAGAGCAGCGACAACACCAGCAGGAGCTGTCCGACGTGGTACGTGACCATGACCACGATGCGATCTCGCTCGAACGAGCGCACGAAACGGGTGAACCCGAGCACCGCATCGCTCGCATAGAACGACAGCGCACCGATGATGGCGAGGGGTCGAGCCGTGCCGAAGGCGCAGACGACCATGAGTGAGATGACGCCGACATAGGCCGTGACCGGCGCTGCGAGCGCTCGATCCATCGCTCGTGCGGCCGTGACGATCTGCCGTCCGATCGTCACGACACCCAATGCGACCACCACCAGACCGGCGACGAGCCATCCCGCCGACACTCCGAGCGCCAGCATGGCGGCCACATAGGCGAGATGGCCGACGAGGAAGGTGGCCAGACCGGGAACGAACATGTCGGTCGGGAGCATGAGGAACACGTCGCCCGCGAGCGAGCACACGATGGCGACGACCACGGCGACGCGGGCGAACCCGTGGGATGTGTCCATCGTGAGCGCAACGCTCAACAGGCCGATCATCACCAGTGGCTTCAGCACGTACTCGGCCACCCGAGCACCGCGGGAAACGGCGATCCAATCGGCGACGGCCAACACTGCCGTCAATGCCACGAGCAGGAAGGCGGTGCCGTTCACGGGGCGTCGAGTCGGGGAAGCACGAGCGCGACCGAATCGGGGCAGACGGCTCGCTCGGCGATCCACTCGCGCAGATCGGTGACCGCCAGCCAGGCCGCTTCGACGATCTCGTCGTCGGGGAAGGTGAAGGGCCCCTCGCTGTGCACGCGGTAGACCCGTGCGAGTTCGCGCACGTCGTCGTCCTCGTAGATGTCCTCTCCCAGGTAGACCAATTCCCCCGAGATCCCGAGTTCCTCGGCGAGCTCTCGGCCGGCCGCGGCCTCCCAGGACTCATCGGTGGCGACGACGCCGCCGACGGCGAGAGCCCAGGCTCCGGGCCAGATGTCCTTCCAGTCGGCGCGCCGGTGCACGAGCAGTTCGTCGGCATCGTTGAGCACCACGATGAAGACCGAACGATGCAGGAGGTTCTCGGCCCTCATCCGCGACCGCGGAACCGTGTCGACGACGGCCCCCGACTCGTCGACGATGTCGACCAGTTCCTCGCTCACAGGGCCTCGGCCACGGCGACGGCCTCGTCGAACGACGCGTCGCTCTCGAGCAGGCCACGCAACTGGACGACGTGACGCGGACGATTCATGCCCAACACCGCAGTCAGGCGACCAGCCCGCCCGTAGAGCGCGACGAACCGGAACTCCTCGAGGGAACCGTGCACGATGCGCATCTCGTCGTCGGAATCGGGTCGACCGGCGAGCTGGATCTTGCGGTCGTACTGGTCGCTCCAGAACCAGGGAACTGCGTCGAAGGCAGTGCCCGATGCGCCGCGCATCGAAGCGACGAGACGTCGGCCAGCAGCCTCACCTCCGGCGATGGCGTGCTCCCAATGCTCGATGCGCACCATGCGACCCATGCGAGTGCTCGGATAGCGGGCGATGTCGCCGCACGCGACGACATCGGGCGCGGCGAGCAACGTGTCGTCGCACACCACACCGTCGTCGATGGTCAGACCGGAGCTCTCGAGCCACCCGGTGTTGACCGAGACGCCGATGCCCACGACGACGACCTCGGCCTCGACGGTGCTGCCGTCGGTGAGTTGCAGACCCCGCACCCGCTCGATGCCGTCTACCGAGTGCGTCAGCAGTCGATCGACGCCCACACCGCAGCGCAGGTCGACTCCGTTGGCGCGGTGCACCTCGGCGCACACGGCACCGATCTCGGCACCGAGGATGCGTTCGAGCGGGAACGGCAACGCCTCGACCAGGGTGACCTCGAGACCCAGGGCGCGACATGACGATGCGACCTCGGCTCCGATGAATCCGGCCCCGATGACGGCCACCCGGTTCGGCCCGGCGTCGAGTTCCGCCCTGAGGGCGAGCGAGTCGGCGAGCGAGCGCACGACGTGCACTCCGGCGAGATGCTCGGTGCCGGGCAGCCGGCGGGCCGCGGCTCCACAGGCGAGTACGAGTCCGTCGAACGACACCTCGTCGACGGCGCCGCCGTGCGCCGGCTTCACGCCGACCACTCGACGATCGAGATCGAGCGAGACGGCGCGCTGACCGAGACGGAGATCGAGTTCGAGCGCTTCGTCCGATGCGGTCGCCAGTGCGATGCGCTCGGGCTCCCAGTGCGCGCTCAGGATCTGCTTGGAGAGCGGAGGCTTGTCGTAGGGGTGGTCGGCATCGGCATCGATGACGACGATGGGGCCGGCGTGGCCCTCGGCGCGCAACGTGCGGGCGGCGGCGAGACCGGAGAGGGACGCGCCGACGATGACGACGGACTCAGACATCTCGACTCGTCACCGTTCGGTCATCGTCCGCGGTCTCGGACGATCAGTCCTCGACGATCGAGATCGCCTGCTTGGGGCAACGCTGCACCGACTCGACGACCTTGGCCCGCATCGACTCCGGCGGGTTCTCGTCGAGGACGTACAGGAAGTCGTCATCGCGCACCTCGAAGATCTCGGGCGCGATCGCCATGCAGACGGCATTGCTCTCGCAGAGGTCGAAGTCGACGACGATTCGCATGGTGATCCCCTTCGGGACGGTGCCGGGACGGCACGGGCAGGTCTCCGACAGTCTGCCCCATCGACCGGCATCCCGCGGACCGGACCGTGCGCCCGACGGGGCGCTCGTGCCAAGGTTGGGACATGACAGAGATCGCTCCCCTCGCAGGGGTCCGCATCATCGAGGCCTCGATGCTCGGACCCGCCGCCATCACGACCAACCTCGCCGAGCTCGGCGCCGACGTCATCAAGGTCGAGGCACCCGGTGGCGACTACGGGCGCCAGATGACCTGGCCCATCGTCGAGGGCACATCACTGCTGTTCCTCCACTGCAACCGGGGCAAGCGTTCGATCGTCCTCGACCTGCGCACCGATGAGGGCATCGAGGCGTTCAAGGATCTCGTGAAGGACGCCGACGTCGTGGTCGAGGCCATGCGTCCAGGCGCCCTCGCCCGTCGCGGTCTCGGATTCGACGATCTCAAGGAGATCAATCCGAAGATCGTGTTCATGACCATCAGCGGGTACGGCATGACCGGCCCGTACCGCGATCTACCGAGCCATGGCCTCGCCTACGAAACCTGGGCCGGCATCGTGCAACCCGCGTACGACGATGAGGGCTACTGCTACATCCCCCAGCACATCTCGATCGGCATCAACGCCGGACCGATGTTCGGTGCGCTCGGCATCCTCGCCGGCATCATCCATGCTCGGGCCACCGGTGAGGGCGTGTACATGGAGATCGCCCAGTCCGATGCCGCTGCTGCGTTCGACTGGTACCGCAGCGAGTCGTTCAAGGCCTACGAGCGCCCGCAGTCCGAGGTGACCGGGAACGCATCCGACAACTACGAGCGCCGTGCCCCCGGCACCGCGGGCATGCGCGAGGGCGTTCGCTACCAGATGTACGAGACCTCTGATGGCCACATCCTGTTCATGGCCTCGGAGCAGGAGTTCTGGAAGAACTTCTGCAAGGGCATCGGTCGGGACGATCTGTTCGAGAAGTACCCCGGATCGAAGTACGCCGATCACGCTCGCAACAACCGCGAACTGCTGGCCGAACTCACCACGATCTTCAAGTCGCGCACGAGTGCGGAGTGGATGGAGTTCGGCGGCGAGTGGAACACGCCCCTCGCTCCCGTGAACACGGCGGCCAACATCTCCGATGATCCGCAGTTCAAGGATCGCATGGACTGGATCCCGGCATCGAAGCTCGGCGCCGACATGCTTCCCAACCCGGTGAAGATCGTGGGCGGCGAGTTGCCGATCCCCCGCAAGGCACCGGAGTCGGGTCAGCACAGCGACGAGATCCTGCGCGAGATCGGCTACGACGACGCTCGCATCGCCGCGTTGCGCGACAAGGGCGCTCTCGGCTGAACACTCCCTCAGGTGAGCATCGGGTCCACCTGACGACCCGCAAGGTCATCGGCCGCATCCTGTTGCTGGCCGTGGCCGCGTTCGCGCTCTACGGACTCGCGCCCCAGCTGCTCGACATGTGGGACTCAGTGCCGCGCCTTCGGGCCGTGCGCCTGTGGTGGTTCGCAGTGATGATCGCGCTCGAGACGGGATCGTTCGCGTGCGCGTGGGCCCTCACCCGGGTCGCGCTCCCCCAGGTCAGTTGGTTCGTGGCTGCGACCGCCCAGATGGTCTCGAACGCGACCGCGAAGGTGATGCCGGGTGGCGGCGCCGTCGGTGCGGCCACGGGCTTCAGGATGCTCTCGGTCTCGGGCATCGACAGGGGCTCGGCCGGTGCTGCGCTCGCGGCCACGGCGATCATCTCCAACGGCGTGCTGTTCTGCCTCCCACTGATCGCCGTGCTGCTCTCCATCGTGAGCGCGCCCATCCCCGGCGGACTCGATCGCGTCGCGTGGGGCGGGGCGGCGTTGTTCGTGGTGCTGTTCGCGTTCGGGTTCTCACTCGTGCGCTTCGACCGACCGATCCGCCTGTTCGGCCGCTTCGTCCAGCGAGCCTCGGGCTTCGTGCTGCGACTGCTGCATCGCAGTGGTGGCCCTACGGCCGACGGCATCGTTCGACAACGCGATCAGATGGTGGCCAGCCTCGGCGCGCGCTGGCGCACGGCCCTCGCTGCGGCCGTCGGGAACTGGCTCCTCGACTACTTCGCCCTCGTCGCCGCGTTGATGGCGGTCGGCGTCCGCCCCCGTCTGAGCGTCGTTCTCCTCGCCTACGGGGCAGCGGCTCTGCTCGGGATGATCCCGATCACGCCGGGCGGTCTGGGCTTCGTCGAAGCCGGCCTCACCGCCATGCTCGTGCTGGCCGGGGTGCCGGGCGACGAAGCGCTGCTCGCGACCCTCGCCTACCGGATCGTGTCGTACTGGTTGCCACTTCCGGCCGGACTCGTGGCCCACTTCGCGTTCCGCTTCCGCTATGGACGTGACGCCGGTGCTCTCGTCGCAGATGACGGGGGCGGGCCAGCGGTGTCGTAGATTCGGCCCCAGGCGCGACCGCGCCGACGATCCAAGTGGCGCGACCGCGCCATCGATCCAAGGGGGGACGTCGTGGGATTCCCGACCGACATCAAGATCATCGAGACCTTCGTCGGCATGCCGAGCCGCAATCGCAAGGAGGTCTACAAGTTCCTCGCACCGCATCTGCGCGATCAGGAATCGAAGGACTTCCGCTTCCCGGCGCAGTACATGTTCAAGGACGTGCCGCCCGACACCGATGAGGGCGTCGACCCAGTGGCCCTGCTGCTCGACAACCTCGATCGCCACAACATCGAGACCGCGATGCTCGGTTACCGCCCGGACAACCCCGACTGCACCCGAGCGCTCACCGAGCACCCCGATCGCTTCATCACCTGCTACGAGTTCGATCCGAACAACGTGATGCCGACGATCGAGAACATCCGCGAGGTGCATGCCAGCGGGGTCAACCTGCGTGCGGTTTCGACGTTCCCCGCCGGCTACCGCGTTCCGCTCAACGACAAGAAGATGTACCCGTTCTACGCGCTGTGCTGCGAACTCGACCTGCCGATCTTCATCTGTGTCGGCATCCCCGGCCCGCGCGTGCCGTTCGCACCCCAGCACGTCGAGCTCATCGACGAGGTCATGTACGACTTCCCGGAGCTCACGTTCGTCATGCGTCACGGGGCCGAGCCCTGGACCGAACTCGCCATGAAGCTCATGCTCAAGTGGCCGGGTCTGCACTACTCGACCTCTGCCTTCGCCCCGAAGCACTACCCGAAGGCGATCATCGACTACGCCAACACGCGCGGCGCCGACAAGGTCATGTACGCGGGCTACTTCCCCATGGGCCTGACCCTGGAGCGGATCTTCTCGGAGCTGCCGAACGTCCCGCTCAAGGACGAGGTCTGGCCCAAGTTCCTGCGCGGCAACGCCGCCCGGGTGCTCGGGCTCTGACCTGACCGTCGGCACCGTCGGGCGGGTCGCCCGGCGGCCGGGACCGCCCGCGTCGCTGGGCGGGGAGGCCCCGGCCTGTCGGCGTGGTGATGACGAACCCGTGGTCGGCGTCGGGGACGAGCCCCCAGCCGGCGCGGTGGACGATCCCGTGGTGGTGACGGCACAGGGGCGCGAGATGGTCCTGATCCGTTCCACCGCCGTCCTCCCAGGCCGGTGTGTGGTGCAGTTCGACCCAGTTCGGCGGGGCGTCGCAGCCGGGGAAGCAGCACCCGCCGAAGCGAACGGCGGCGGCCCGACGCTGCGCGGCCGAGGCGAGCCGTTGGGAGCGGCCGAGCGCCAGCGTCTCACCCGTGAACGACTCGACGAGCACCCGGTGGGCGGCATCGCAGCAGAGCAGGCCGGCCGTCGACGGGTGGATCGGGTGCCCGTCGAGGGTGTGGGCCGAGAGGGCGGCGGCGGTGATCTGCTCCAGCCACTCGGC
>CAYVUO010000067.1:0-10537 GCA_964454715.1 uncultured Bifidobacterium sp.
GTGCGCGGCGCATTGGCGGTGTCGGTGGGTGACCCGATCGCCGAGGTCACCGAACTCGACGACTTCCTCACGGCTCGTTGGAGGCTCTACTCACGCTTCGGCCGCGGACGTCGCGTGCTCACCGCACCGGTCACGCACGAACCGTGGCCACTGCATGCATGCGAGTTGTTGGAGATCGACACGACGATCGCCACGAGTGTCGTGGGGCTAATCGAGGGCGCACCCCTGTTGCACCACGCGCCCACCGTGTCGGTGAAGGTGGGGAGGCCACGATGGGCATGACCCGTGAACGACTCAGCACACCCACCACCGAGGTGTTCTACGACGCGGATTGCGGCATGTGTTCGGCGTCGGTGCGATGGCTGCGGAAGCACTGCCCCACCTCGGTGGTGTTCACGCCCGGCAGCGCGCTCGCCGACACACCACTCGCCGATCTGAGCCGCCAGGCACTGATCGTTCGCCGCGGAGACTCGATGCTCCACGGAGCCGATGCCGTGGTCGAGCTGCTGCGGTCGGCCGATCAGCCATGGGCGATGGTGTCGGCCCCGCTGCGCACCTCTCCCGGCCTGTGGGTGTCTCGCCGCGTGTACGCGTTCATCGCACCGCGGCGCGCGCAGATCTCGCGACTGCTGCGACTCCCGAGTTCCTGCGACCTGCCGACGCGCTGAGCCGTCAGGCCGTGAACCTCGGCACCGAGGGTTCGGCTGATGCCTCGAAGGACGGGATCAGGCTGGGGTCGTCGAGGAAGCGGAACAGGCCGTGGCCCGACGACGAACCCGACGATCCCGAGGTGGTTGAGTCGGACGTGGGGCTCAGTCGTTTCGCGGCCCGCTCTTGAGCGAGCAGCGTCTGCAACTGCGACACGATGCCGGCGACGCGAGGCGTGGCCATGAGCACTCGATCGGCAGCGATGTTGTTCAACTCCAACGGGTCCACCGTGGTGTTGTAGATCTCGAGTTGGTCGGCCACTGCGCTCGTCTTCACGGTGGTCACCGCGTTCTTGTTTGCACCTGCGACCTGCGTGTTGCCCGAGACGATGGTGACCGCATCCTTCGACCCGGGCGAGCTCCAGAACTGCGGGTTGTCGAAGTAGCGCGTGTACTTCCAACGCTCCATCGCACCCGACGGGCCAGTCGGCAGATCGGCGATGACGGTCTCGAGGTGGCACGGCTGCACGACCGATTCGTACATCTTCTGGTTCCAACCCACCTGTTGCACACCGCGCATGGGCTCATCGTCGGTCATGAAGTACTGCGCGTCGTTGGCGATCGATGACTCGGGTGCGAGACCGAGGAGGAAGTCGGAGAGGTCACGGCCGGGAAGCGGGAAGACCTGCGAATGCGTGGCCGAGAGCTGAGTGATGAGCGAGTTCTGGTCGAGTCCGGCGAGACCGAGCATCGTCGGCAACAGATCGGCATGGCTGGTGAGCACGTCGGTGTGGCTGGCGGTCGGGAAGATGTCGGGGTTGTGGAAGATGAATGGAACCCGCATCACCTCGTCGTACGCGACATGCCACTTCTGGTGCAGGCCTCCGTGCGAACCCAGCAGGTCGCCATGATCGGAGAGATAGATGACGATCGTGTCCCGATAGGTGGAGTTGTCGGCGGTGAGGGCGTCGACGACGGTCTTGATCTGCGCATCGACCGTCTGCTGCAGCTGGTAGTAGAAGCGGAAGTAGTCGGAATCGTTGATGATGGGCTGCAGCGCGGCGGGGTAGGTGTCGCGATAGCTGGCCTGGGCATCGGGCTTCGACGTCAGGTCGTCGTTGCGGGTGAGCGCGAACATCGCTTCGTCGAAGAGATCGGTGGGCACGTTCGACCCGTTCAACTGTCCCTGCAGGTAGAGACTCGTCGACGGCCGAACTCGACCCATGAGCAACGCGAGCTCTCCCCACAACACGATGTCGTGGGGATTCACGAACGAGGTCACTGCCAACCACGGGCGGGTCGAGCTGCGCAACGTCTCGAGCAGTTCGACACCTTGCTGGGCGAACATCTGATCGCGTCCGCCCGCACCGCCGGGAGCCGACGATGCCGAATTCATCGGATCGGAACCATGGGGTTCGGGACCGATCCAACCGGTGAATCCGAAACCGTCGAGCATGTCGGCGTCGAGATAGATGGCCTCGGCCGCGGGATCTCGCACTCCGTTCGCAGTGAACGACGGGAAGGGCTTGTGCGTTCCCGGGTCATAGAGGTCGGCGTCGGAGACGTGCCACTTGCCCTTCCAGTAGGTGTCGTATCCGCCGGCGCGGAACCAGTCACCCATCGTCGGCACGGTCGTGGGATCGAGCCAGAAGAGATCCTCCTCGAGCGACGACTTGGCGATGCCGGAGGTCTGGGTGACGCCGTGCAGCGACGGGTACTGACCGGTGAGGAACGACGTACGGCTCGGCGCGCATGCGCTGGCCATGATGTGGTGATTGCGGAACTCCATGCCGTTGGCCCGCAACTGGTTCTGCGCATGCAGGTTGGCCGAACGCCACGCTGCGAGTGCGGCCGATTCGTAGGCGGGGGCGATCCGTTGCTCATCGACGATGATCACCAGGAAGTTGGGCTGGCTCGTGAGTGATCCACGGGGCACGAACGTGGACGGCGCAACCGATCGACCCGACTCGGTCGCACCGACGGGGGACACACCGGCTGCCATGGCCGCGGCCGCAACGCCAGCCGCGCCGACGCCCTTGAGTACCTGACGGCGGGTGACCGTCCCCGTTGGCGCATTTCGCTCATCCGATGAGTCCACGTGCTTGGCTCCGATCACATGATTGGCGAGAGCCGGACGGTAGCCCGGTCTTCGGCGGCACTGGTACCGTCCCGGCATGTCTGGTCTCGATTCGATCGACATCGTGTCCCGTGCCCGATATGGCTCGGAGGGCTACCCGTGGAATGACTGGGACATGCTCCGAGAGTTCGCGCCGGTGCACTGGATCGAGACCGACGGCATCGAACCCTTCTGGGCCATCACTCGCTACGCAGACATCCACGCGATCGGCTCGAACGACAGGCAGTTCGTCAATGGCGGTTCGCGCCTTCGGATCGCCGAGCGGGCTGAGGACGAAGCGACGCGAGTGCGGGCACGGGCGCGTGCTGAGCGATTCGGGTGGGATCCAGACGAGGTGCAGGACCTCGTCTACATGGACAAGCCACGCCATACGGAGTTCCGCAATCTCGCCGCGAGATCATTCACACCGCGCGCCATGCGAGAGATCGAACACGATCTAGATGCGTATGCACATCGATTCGTCGAGGAATTCCGAGCACTGCTCGAGGCCGGCGATGAGGTGGACCTCGTCGAGGACTGCGCGGTGAAATTCCCGTTGGCGACGATGTGCGATCTCATGGGTCTCTCGGTCGATGACTGGCAGGTGGTCCACCAGTTCTTCGGTTTCGCATTCAGCCCTCCTGAGATCATGATGCTTGCAGCCGAACAGGATGAGACCTTCGATCAACTTCGCTATCGAAAGAGCCTCGAACTGTTCGCCTACTTGCAGGAGTTGGCCGCGCGCGGGCGCTCCGAATCGTCAGGGGGTCTGCTGGCCAAGATCTCGAGGGGTGAGGTGGGTGGATGCCCCCTGACCGATCAGCAGTTGAATGGCTACATCCTCGTGCTCTTGGCTGCAGGCAATGAGACGACGCGCAATGCGACAACCGGTGGAGTGATCGCACTTCTCGAGCACCCGGACCAACTGGCACGTCTTAGAGCGGACCACTCGCTCATCGAACCCGCTGTGGAAGAGATCCTCAGGTGGACTTCTCCCATCATCCAATTCGCCCGCACGGCGATGACCGATGTGCAATTGCGCGGAGTCACCATACGTGAGGGTGACACGGTCGCATTGTTCTATCCGTCGGCGAATCGAGACGAACGGGCATTCAACGATCCCTACACGTTCGACATCGGACGGAAGCCGAACTTCCATCTCGCGTTCGGACAGGGAGCGCACTTCTGCCTCGGGGCGAACTTGGCACGATGGGAGCTCCGAGCAACCCTCCGAGCACTGCTACCCCTACTCGATCGACTCGAATTGGTGGGAGAGCCCACGCGCTTGGGTGACCTGCATCTCGGCGCCATCCAGCGACAGCTCGTGCGGTTGGCCTGACGGCTCTCGCGCGACCATCTCCGACCGGTTGCGCGTAGGGTCGTCCGAGCAGGGAGAACGGGGGGACACCATGGGGATCAGGTACTCGAAGCCACCAGAGCTGTTGCACGACGTCATGCCCGATCTCGACGCGGTCACACGACTGCTCGAGTCACAGGCGCCGTACACGCCCCTGGGTGGTTGGTACAGCCCCGGTGCCGACCCCGCCAAGCGCACGCGACCGATGTGGTTCCAGAACGACTGGGTGCACGACACGTTCATGGCCGAGGGATCGGAGATGTTCCTCCACCACCCCACCTACATCGAAGCGGCGAAGCGGTACTACGACGCCGAGATCGTCGAACCGCAGAGCGTGTACGTGAACCTCATGGTTTCGATCGACGGCGGGGGCCCGGCGCATACAGACAACCCGCGCTTCCACGGTCGCGACCGCACCAACACACCCATGTGGTTGTTGCGAGCGATGTTGTGGTCGGGATTGTTCGACGACTTCGAGATCAAGCAGGCCACCGCCATCTGGTGGTCGAACGATGTCGAGGGTGGTGAGTTGCGCTACTGGCCGAACGGCGCCGCGAACCCGCCCGAGGTGCACGCGGGGCGCATGGCGAACACCGCACTCATCGGCGACAACCACGGGATGTTCCATCAGGTCGGTGCCATCGGTCCGTTCACGGCCGAACCGATGCGCGTGACGCCGGGCGCGACGCTCGCCCCCGTGGACGACGGATCCGGAGACTGGGCCATCACCGATCTCGGTGAGCAGGTGTTCCGCGCGCCGCTCGACACCTATCGCCTGAGCGTGCTGTGGAAGGCCGACGTCTACACCGATGCCGCCGAGCGCGATCGCCAGAAGGCCAACCAGTTGTCGATGCAGGACGTCGCCGATCGCTTCGCCGACGACCTCGAACGGCGTGGCTCGACCACCCGCCTCGATCTCGATCGGGTGGAGGACTTGGCCATGAAGGCCGAGTTCGCCGAGGTGTACCCCGAGGACGTGCCGTCGGGAGCACTTCGCTCGGTGTTCGACTCCGCCTAGCCGTCGACCCCAGATCCACCGACCGCCGGACATCCGGACGGGACACCGGCCTCGGAGTACGGGTGTGACCACGATCCTCACCCCCCTCGAGAGGACGATCTCGCCCCCGATGCCCGGCGGCGACGGAACTGTGGCACCGTGGCGCGCAGCGATGTCTCCTCCCACACGCCCCGCGCCGCCGGTCGACGAGTCGGCATCGACCGATGCCGAGCTCGTCGCCCGGATCAATGATCGTGATCAGACCGCGCTCGCCGAGGTGTACCGCCGACATGGTGGCGCGGTGTACGGACTGAGCCGACGCGTCCTTGCCGACGACGCCCTCGCCGAGGACATCACCCAGGACGTGTTCCTCCGACTCTGGAACGAACCCCGTCGTTTCGATCCCCAGCGCGGGGCCCTGCGCTCGTTCCTGCAACGCGAGGCTCACAGTCGAGCGATCGAACGCGTGCGATCCGAAGAGGCTCGACGTCGCCGCGAGGACCGATCGATCGAAGTGATGCCAACCGAAGTTCGAGACCTCGAGGCCGAGGTGCTCGGATCGATCGAGTCGGAGCGCATCCGCAGTGCGCTCGAACGACTCGACCCCAAGGAACGCGCGGTCGTCATCGACGCCTACTTCGGCGGCCATTCGTATCGAGAGGTCGCCTCTCGGCTCGGATTGCCCGAAGGTACGGTCAAGACGAGGATCAGATCCGGCCTCGCTCGCCTCGCAACACTGCTCGATGACTCCGCAACGGAGGTGACCCGATGAACGACGAACGCGACACGATCACACCCGACGACGTCCGAGACCTCCTCGGCGCCTATGTGCTCGACGCCGTCGATGACGTCGAGCGGCGACGTGTCGAGCGGGCCGCGGCTGAGGACGCGGAGATCGCAGCGGAGATCGCCCGATTGCGCGTCGTGGTCGACTTCCTCGCCGACACCACAGAGGCTGCTCCTCCCAGCCGAGTCTGGGACTCGATCGTCGCCGGCCTCGATGACTCGTCGGTTCCGGCGGCCCCCGAGAACGTCACTCCGATCAATGGGGCCGGCAGTCGTCGTGCGAACCGCCCGCGGGTCATGTTCCTCGCCGCCGCATCGATCGCCCTCGTCGTCGTGCTCGGTGGCGTAGCACTGCTCGGTCGCAACTCGGCGACGCAACCCACCGATTCGATCGCGGCGATGACGGCCATGGCCAACGACGCCGCCAAGCAGCCGGGTTCACGCACCGGGGTGCTGACCGACCCGGGCAACACCATGGAAGTGCGCGTCGTCGCCGACGCGCAGGGTCACGGATTCCTCATGGCCGCAGCCCTACCCGCCCTGCCCGAGGGCGAGACCTACCAGGTCTGGTCGTCGGTCGACGGCACGATGGTCTCGCTCGGCATGATCGGCTCGAACCCGCAGATGGCACTCGTGCCGATCGATGCGGCCGTGACCGAGCTCGCCCTCACTCGAGAGCCCGTGGCCGGCAGCGTCTCCCCGACGTCCGACCCCATGGCCACCGGCAAACTCGCCTGATCCGGGCATCACCGGAGAATCTCGACACGAACACATCCGGTCGGGGCGTCAGCTTCGGAGTGGAGATGCAACACCTCCCCCCCCCTGTCACGACTCCAAGGAGTGCACCATGCCCAGCCGTACCCTCAAGATCATCAGCGGACTGTTCGTCGCCGCAGCCCTCACCGTCGGAGCCGTTGCGTGCAGCAGCGACTCGAAGTCCAGTTCGACCACCACCACGATGAAGGCCAACAGCTCCACCACGATGAAGGCCCAGACCATCGTCGACATCGCCGCAGGCAATGCCGACTTCTCGACCCTGGTCGGAGCAGTGAAGTCAGCTGGCCTCGTCGAGACGCTCTCGGGCAAGGGCCCGTTCACGGTCTTCGCCCCCACCAATGAGGCGTTCGCCAAGCTCCCCGCCGGCACTCTGGCGTCGCTCACCCCGGACCAGCTGAAGTCGATCCTCACCTATCACGTGGTCGCCGGTGAGGTTCTGGCGAAGGACGTGAAGCCGGGCAAGGTCAAGACCGTCAACGGAGCCGAGTTCACCATCAACGTGAACAACGGCAAGGTCACCATCACCGACGCCAAGGGCAACACGGTCAACGTCGTCAAGACCGACATCAAGGGCGACAACGGCGTCATCCACGTCATCGACGGCGTGCTGATGCCCTGATCGACCGTTCGATCACGCTGGACGAGGGCCCGGGGTCGTCACCCCGGGCCCTTCGACGTTCCGACGCTCAGACGCCGCGCGGGCGCGTGGCCACGATGTCTCGTTGCGCGTAGTCGCTGATGGTCATCCGATCGAGCCCCGCCTCTTCGAGCACCTCGACGTTGTGCTCACCGAAGATCGGTGCGGAGCGTGTCGTCCACATGTCGACCCCGGGGGCGCGATGCGGCAACCCAGGCACTTCGATCGTGCCGATGATCGGATGATCCACCGTCTCGAACAGTCCGCGAGCCATGTACTGCGGATGACGACGCAACAGACGCGGATCACGACAGAAGCCCGCGGGCACGCCAGCGGCACACAACTCGTCTGCGGCAGCCTCGCCGTTGCGAACACCGACCCAGTCGGCGATGAGCGCATCGAGTTCATCATGCGCAGTGACTCGGAGGTCGTGCGTTGCGAAGCGGTGGTCGTCGGCCAGTGCCTCACCGCCGATCACCTGTGCCAACGCTCGCCACTGCGCTTCGTCGGTGACGCTCACTGCGAGCCACTGACCTTCGTCGATCGTTCGATACACACCCTGTGGTGCAGCATGCGATGAACGGTTGCCGTCCCTGCCCATCACGACGCCGTGGGCGAGGTACTCGAGCATCGGCTGGGCCGACGCGTTGAGTGCGGCCTCGAGCATCACCGACTCCGCCGCCACACCGCGGCCATGTCGCACGCGGGCTGCATGCGCCACCATCGCCGCCCATGCGCCCGTCGAGCCGCCGACGGGATCGGGCAACCCACCCTTCGAGATGGGCATGCCATCGGCGAACCCCGTGATCGACGACAT
This sequence comes from uncultured Bifidobacterium sp., assembly GCA_964454715.1. Classification (GTDB taxonomy): domain Bacteria; phylum Actinomycetota; class Acidimicrobiia; order Acidimicrobiales; family Acidimicrobilacustridaceae; genus Acidimicrobilacustris. The sequence continues at coordinate 8,135 of CAYVUO010000067.1, forward strand.
CGTCGACATCGGTTCGATCGTCTGAGCGAAGGCCGGTCTGTCGCGCCACGGGCCGTCGAGCCCGAAGGCCGGCATGCGGAGATAGACGATGTCGGGGTTGCGAGCGAGCACGGCCTCATGTGTGAGACCCCACGACTCGGCCACCCGTGGCGCGAAGTTCTCGACGAGGAAGTCGGCCTGCTCGATGAGGGTCCACAACACGTCACGGCCCTCATCGGTGGCGAGGTCGATGGCGATGCCACGGCGATCGGTGTCGACCGCGGCGAACATGTGGCCGAACTCCCACCACTCGTCGGTGCGGGCGAACACCTTGCCCGTGAGGCGCATGCCATCGGGATTGCCGGGGCCCTCGACGTGCACGACATCGGCGCCGAGTCGACCGAGGATCTGCGTGGAAAGTGCACCGACCCACCACGTCGTGAGATCGACCACGCGCAGACCGGCCAGCGGACGCGCCGGTGTGCCGGTCGCACCTGATGGCCACGACGGACGATCGTGGGTGCTTGCTAGGTCGGCTCCATCGGCGCCCAGCGCCGGTGCCGAACTCGCCGGCGTCAGCGATTCACCGTCGAGCCGATACGGCGGGCGCGGACGAACGAATCCGTCGGGCCCCGTCACGAACATGTCACGAGCGACGAGCTGTTCATCGGTCGTGATCGATGCGCCGTCATGACACGGCGCCACCGGCACACGCAGATCGACCGCAGCATCGACGACCTCGGCCACCGTGCGCGTCGAGACCCAGTCGTCGATCATCCTCTGCCACTCGGCACCCATCGCCAGACGTTCATTGAGGCTGAGGAACTTCGGGTCGTCCATCAGATCGGCGCGATCGATGAGCAGCATGAACATCTGCATCATGTGGCCGGCGTTGCAGTTGAACGCGACGAGACCGTCGCTGGCGCGCTCGATGCCGGGGGTGTCGAGCATGCGCACGGGAGCGCCGACCTCGGGCGCACCGGTCATCTGATGCACGAGGTCGAGATGATTGGTGCCGGCCAGAGCCATGACGTCGTGGATCGAGAGGTCGAGATGCGTGCCCTCTCCCCCGCTGCGCGCATGGAGCACCGCACCGAGTGAAGGAGCAGCAGCGAACAGACCCCCGAGGAACTCGGTGATGCGTCCACCCGCCTGCACCGGGGGCCGCCCCATCGGGCCACGGAACTGCAAACCACCGGCCTCCGCCTGGATGGTGAGATCGGTGGCGGGGCGCCCCGCCCACGGGCCGGTGCGGCCATAGGGCGAGATCGAGACGACGACGAGATGGGGATGTGCAGCTCGGATGGCGTCGACGTCGAGTGACGGATCGCCTTCGTCGATGAGCAGATCGGCGGTTGCGAGCAGCGCATCGACGCGATCGTCACCGAGAAGACCAATGATCGAACGCTTCCCCGCGCCGAGGAAGCGGAACAGCGCGCCGTCCTCACCATCCGGCAGCGCACCAACCGCGGAGAAGCGACGCAGCGGATCTCCGTCGGCACTCTCGACCTTGATCACCTCGGCGCCAGCATCGACGTAGAGCTTCCCGACCAATGGGCCGGCGATCCCCGACGCGCACTCGATGACGCGCAGACCCTCGAGCGGGAGGAGCCCGCCCTCAGTTGCGTCGGTCGTCTCGGTCATCTCACCCGGCCGACCGGTTGCGACGGGCGAGATGCTGCATGGTGCGTTCCACGTCATCGTGCGAGCCGACGAGGTTGGCGCACAACTCCGTGGTTCCTGCATCGACGAATCGCTGCAGTTGACGGTCGACCTCGTCCTCATCGCCGATCACTGCGATGTCGACCGGCTGCTCCACGCCCTCGATCTCGAGCTGACGTCGATAGGCCGGCATGTTGGCCGCCATGTCCATGTACTTCGCCATCTGCACACGCGTCGCGTCGACGTCATCGGTGACGCAGACCGGGATGCCGACTGCCACCCGTGGATCGGGCCGCCCGGCAGCAGCGGCGGCCTCGCGCAATTGATCGGCGACGCGCTTCACCGAAACCGGCCCCGACATCCACGTGAGCGTTCCGTCGGTGTGGGTGCCCGCGAGCCGCACCATCCGCGGCCCCATGGCAGCGAGGATGATGCCCGGTGCCTCGGCCCGCACCGCCACCGACGCATGCACACTGAATCGTTCGCTGTCGACATCGGCTCGACGCTGCTCGGAGAAGAACCCCTCGAGCGCAACGAGCACATCGCCGCACATGTCGACGATGCCCCGATACGGAACACCGAACCAGTTCTCCGACACCGACGGATGGGTGACACCGAGGCCGAGGGTGAATCGGCCCGGCCCCACCGCATCTGCGACGGTGAGGGCCGAGATGGCCAACGGCAGCGGATGTCGACCTTGGATGGGCACGACCGCGGTGGCCAACCGGATCTCGGGAACTTCACGACCGACGATGGCGAGAG
>CAYVUO010000068.1:0-10444 GCA_964454715.1 uncultured Bifidobacterium sp.
GATAGAGCTGCAGACTCCAGTAGCGCGCGTCGGGCACCTCGGATTCGACGATCAATGCATCATCGGGGCCGAGATCCCAGAAGCAGAATCCGTAGCGAGCGGCGGCGAGACCCTTCTCGAGCGCGAACGAACCATGGAACGAGTTGTCGACGCGTAGAGCCCGTTCGTCGAGCATGTACTGGTTCCAGTACGACATCGAACGTTCGACACCGCGCGCCGCGTCGTCGACCTTCACCACGAAGTCATCGGCGGTCACACGCGGAAGGTGCTCCACGCCATCGAGGCACTCGATGGTGAACATCGCCGGTTCGTCCTCGCGCCAGTCGAAGTAGTACTCACGGATCGAGCACATGACCGCGCCCTCGGGGATGGGCAGCCACCCCGGTTGGGAACCGTCACCACCGAGGAAGAACTCGAACTCGTCGCCCTCACCGATTCCGAGATCGGATCCGTTGTGCTCGGCGAGCGTGCCCCACTTCTCCTGATGCATGAATCCGGCACGCATGGCGAGGATGAACTCCTCACACGAATGCATGCGGCCACGGATGCGATACCGCTTCGACGGATCGATGCGCGCATGGCGATACACGTTGTCGGCGTTCGGTCCACCCCACTGGGTGACGAGATCGTTCTGTCGCATGAAGAACGGTCGATCGGCCGAAGGATGACCGATCGCCCAACCCAGCCAACACAGGACCTGATCAGCCAGATGATCGAAGCCCTCGGCCCGCACATCGGCGTCGGCCGGGAACGGCGCAGCGACGATCGATTCGCCGACGACGCCGAGCCGATTGCAGAGATCGAGCCACGCGTCGAGTTCGGGAGTGCGCTCGCTCATCGCGGCCTCCGACTGGCGGCCCTGATGTTGCTGCGCACACAGATTCCGGTGATGTTCGATGAGAGATCGGAGGCCAACCAGGTGACGGTGTTGGCCACCTCCTCGGGCGTGCTCAATCGGGCGAGATCGAGATCGGCCGTGTGGGCGGCGACGCCGCCCGGCTGCTGCTCGACCCAGGCCAGCAGGGGTGCGGTCGCCGTCGGGCCGGGCGTGACGGCGTTGGCCCGCACGCCGAGATGGCCGTACTCGGTGGCGACCGTCTCCATGAGGTTGATCACACCTGCCTTCGCTGCGGCGTAACCACCGAGTCCGTAGTGACCTCCGATGCCCGCACCGGACGACATGCTCACGATCGAGCCACCCCCGGCAGCGACCATGTGCGGAAGCACTGCGCGCGTCGCGTAGAAGACCGTGTCGAGCGTGAGTGACTGCTGCAGTCGCCAGTCCTCATCACTCAGTTCACCGATGAGTCCGCTACGTGAGACGCCGACGTTGTTGTAAAGCACGTCGATGCGTCCGTACTCGGCGATCGCAGCCGCGACCCACGATTCGACGAAGCGCGGATCGCTCATGTCGCCAGCCATGCCGCCGACAACGACTCCCGACGACCGGATGTCGTCGATGACGGCTGCGAGCGTGTCGTCACGCACATCGTTCAGCCAGAGCGTGGCGCCCTCCCGCGCGAACGAGAGCGCAGCTGCACGTCCGATGCCAGCGCCTGCACCGCTCAGCAGCGCGATCTTCCCCACCAACATGTCTCCCATGGATCGCTAGCATCGCCCACGATCGCCCGCCTGTCACGCCTGGAGACGTCAGTGACCATCCACACCGGCCCCGCCCACACCCATCCCCAGCTGGCCGGGCTGCTCGACGCCGGCGCGCGTCTCACGGCCCCCGGCGCACCATTCGAACTCGAACTCGCCGACGTGCGCGGTGAGACGATGGAGGTCCTCCGCAATCGTCCGCGCTCATTGCGCGAGGTGCTCGTCGCCGCACTCGGCAACGGCGACGCCGAGGCCATGGTGTTCAGCGACGGCCGACGAGTCACCTTCACCCAGTTCGGCCGTGATGTCGCCTCGATGGCGGCGTGGATGCAGCGTGAACAGGGCATCTCCCGAGGCGATCGCGTCGCCATCTGTGGTGCCAACTCCTATGGGTGGATCGTCACCTTCTGGGCGTGCCTCTCCATCGGTGCGCTCACGGTCGCCATGAACGGCTGGTGGACGGAGAACGAGATGCAGCACGCCCTCGATCTCACCGAGCCGAAGCTCCTCATGTTCGATGCCCGTCGCGCCGAACGCCTCTCCCCCGAAGTCGCCACGCCCCGGTTCGACCTCGACATCGATCTCGATGAACTGCTCTCGCACGCACCCGATGCGGGCCTGCCCGACGGCGAGATCGACGAGGACGATGGCGCGATCCTCATCTTCACCAGCGGCACGACCGGTCGGCCCAAGGCTGCGGTTCTCGCCCATCGAAGTGTCATCGCCTACTCGATGCTGCAGAACTTCATCGGCGCTCGCGGCATGCTCGCCGCCGGCATCACCCCACAGCCGGGCGCACCGTCCCCCATCCGTCTCGCCGTGTTCCCGTTGTTCCACGTGTCCGGTCTCGGTGCGACGATCAACAGCATCGCCACCGGCGCCAAGACCGCGTGGTTCCTCGGTCGCTTCGATGCCGACGAGGTGATCCGCTTCATCATCGACGAGCGCATCAACATCATCGGTGGCACGGGCACGCACATCCTGCGCCTGCTCGACAGCCCGCTTTGCGCGGACCTGCCGGCGTCCCAGGTGCTCTCGATCGGCATGGGCGGCTCGGCCACGACACCCGAGATACAGCGCCGGGTCGGCGAGCGCTTCCCCCATCTCGACCACACGATGTCCACGGGTTACGGCTCCACCGAGACGGGCGCGCTCGTCTCGTTCGCCCCGAGTTGGCTGCTCGAGGCCGCGCCCGACTGCATCGGCCCCGCACTGCCCACCGTGAAGGTGCGCATCATCGACGAACAGGGCGTCGAACTGCCCGAGGGCGGCGAGGGCAACATCTGGGTTCGCAGCCCGCTCGTGATGACCGAGTATTGGCGCCATCCCGCCGCCAATGCCGAGGTGTTCACGCCCGATCGCTACATCAACACCGGCGATTTCGGGCGCATCGAGGGTGACTGCGTGTTCATCTCATCGCGCAAGCGCGACATCATCATCCGCGGCGGCGAGAACATCTATCCGTTCGAGATCGAGAACTGCATCGAGGAACTCCCCGGCGTGGTGGAGACCGCCGTGTTCGGCGTCGATCACCCCACGCTCGGCCAGGAGGCGAAGGCCGTCGTCGTGATCGCACCCGATTCCGATCTGACCGACCTCGACGTGCACGAGCACTGCCGCAAGTTCCTCGCCAGCTACAAGGTGCCGGCGGTCATCGAGCTCCGCACCGAGCGGCTGCCCCGCAACCCCAGCGGCAAGATCCTCAAGCACGTGGTCGCCGGCGAGGGCGACGCCACCTTCGTCGAGGAGTGAGCCGAACTCCTTGCCGCCACCCCGGCGGTCGGCAAGGATCGGACCATGACCACTGTCCTGGGGGGGATAAGGGTCCTCGACCTCTCCGAGGGGATCGCGGGCTCGATCGCCACGATGCTCCTGGCCGATGCCGGGGCCGACGTCATCAAGGTCGAGCCACCGGGAGGTGATCCGACTCGCCGCACCGAGACCGGCGCTCGTGTGTGGGCCCGCGGCAAGCGCAGCATCGTGCTCGATCTCTCCGTCGCGGCCGAACGCGACACACTGCTCGAACTCGTCGATCGAGCCGACGTGCTCGTCGAGAACCACGCTCCGGGTGAACTCGATGCACTGGGTCTCGGTTGGGATGTGCTCTCGGCGCGCAACCCTCGCCTCGTGCTGTGCTCCATCACTGCGTATGGACGTCACCTGAGCCTGCGCGATCGACCCGCCATCGACTCACTCGTCGCGGCCCGCACGGGCCTGCACTGGGAACAGCGCGGCTACGTCGGAACCACGCTCGGTCGCATCTGTGGCATCCCCATCGAACTCGAGGACCTTCCCATCCCTCCCGGATGTGCCGACGGTCCCGACCGCACCGGCCCCCTCTACCCGCGCTCGCGCTGGCCCAGCCTCGGAGCTGCGTACCTCGCGACGACTGGGATCAGCGCTGCGCTCTACGCGCGTGAACACACCGGTCGCGGGCAATGGGTCGAGACGTCGCTGTTGCAGGGCGTGCTCGTCAGCACCGCTGGTGGTTGGCAACGAGCCGAGCGACCGCACTCAGACGGCTATCTGTCATGGATCTACGACCCACGCGGTTCGAAGGGGCACTTCCAGTGTGCCGACGGCCGATGGGTGCAGAACTGGGTGCCCAATCCGTCGTTCGCACTGGGCGTGTCACAGGGCGATGAACTGAGTGTCGACGATCGCATCAACAAGCCCACCGACGACCCGACGCGCATCGGGCCCGACTATGCGGAGCTCGTGGTGCTCGCCCACTACCACCCGCAGATGGCAGCGGCCTACGCCCGCTTCGACGCCGACGACTGGGTCGCCACCGCGGCCGAGGCCGGTGTGCCATTGCAACGAGTGCGCTCACCCGAGGAGGCCATCGCCGATCCCGCACTCGCCGCCGACGGGATCACCGTGGCCGTCGACGATCCCGAGGTCGGTCGCATCCGCCATGTCGGCGCAGTGGTCGACATGACCTCGACGCCGTACGCGGTGCAGGGCGCAGCGCCACTCGTCGGCCAACACACCGACGAGGTGCTCGCCGAACTCGGCCTGCCCGCCCCCGAGCATCGTGAGCCGACCGGGCGAACGATGCGCGCCCCCCTCGACGGTGTGGTGGTGCTCGATCTCGGGCTCGCCATCGCCGGCCCCTTCGGCACACAACTGCTCGCCGACCTCGGCGCGACCGTCATCAAGGTCAACACCACCTACGACATGTTCTGGCACTCGACCCACATCGCGTTCATGGCCAATCGGGGCAAGCAGTCGATCTCGGTCAACCTCAAGGATCCACGCGGACTGGCGATCCTCCATCGTCTGGTCGAACGGGCCGACGTCGTGCAGCACAACATGCGCTACGAGGCCGCCATCCGACTCGGCGTGGATCACGAGTCGCTGAAACGGATCAAGCCGGATCTCATCTACTGCCACACCTCGGGATTCGACCGCAGTCGCGCCCACCTCCCCGGCAACGACCAGACGGGCGCGTGCCTCTCGGGCGTGGAGTTCGAGGACGGAGGTCTCGCCGATGGCGGCAAGCCGTTGTGGAGCCTCACCTCGTTCGGCGACACCGGCAACGGCTTCCTCTCTGCCATTGCGATCATCCAAGCCCTGCGTCATCGCGAGCTCACCGGAGAGGGACAGTTCGTCACCACGTCGATCCTCGCTGCGTGCATGCTCAACACCTCGTACGCATGGATCGACGAGGCCACCGGTGCCGGCGTCGAGCGCCCGAGGGTCGATCGGATGCTGTTCGGCACCGACGCCGGCAACCGCCTCTACGAGACCGCCGATGGATGGCTCTGCCTCGCAGTGCAGGACGAAGCTCAGATGGCTGCACTCGGTCGAGTCACCGGCGCTGCGCTCGACGACGACGCACTCAGCGCAGCGTTCGCGACACGAACGGCATCGGAATGGTTCGCGTCACTCGACGCCGCCGGGGTGCCGTGCGAGATCGTCGACGACTCGTTCTCGCTCCGTCTGTTCGACAACCCGGAGTTCCGCACCGCCGGCCTCGTCACGTCGATGGAGCAGGCCCAGGTGGGACGATTCGAACAGTTCGGTGCGGTGTGGTCGTTCTCCGACACTCCCCCGCGCATCGCTGGGCCGCCGCTCGTGGTCGGTCACGACACGATCGACCTGCTGCGCGAACTCGGTTACGCCGACGACGAGATCGACGCGCTCGTCGCTGAGAACGTGGTGCTGCAGTCCGACCTCAGACAGGAACGTGCCCGATGAGCACCGTGAGACCTCCGATCTTCGACCACGACGACGCCTTCTTCTGGGAGGGCACCCGGCGAGGCGAACTACTGATCCAGCAATGCGGCGGATGCGGCGTCCTGCGCCATCCCCCCACACCGATGTGCGCACGCTGTGGGTCGACCGACAATCGATCGATGGTCTCGGCTGGGAAGGGCTCGATCCTCACCTGGATCGTGTCGCGCCATCCCACCGAACCCGACGCCGAACCGCGGATCGTCATCCTCGTGCAGCTCGACGAGGGCACGCGCATCGTGTCGAACCTCATCGACGCCGACCCCGCCGACGTGCGCAACGACGACCGTGTCGAGGTGTGCTTCGTCGATCACGGCGAGGTCGTGCTCCCGCAGTTCCGCCTGGCCAACGAGGTGCAGCGATGAACCCGAAGCAGGCCGTCATCGCCGGCATCGGCCACACCGAGTTCTCACAGGATTCCGGCCGCTCCACCCTCCGCCTCGCGGCCGAGGCCTCGCGCGACGCCATCCGCGACGCCGGCTTCGACCCCCACGAGATCGATGGTTCCGTCACGTTCACGATGGACACCAACGACGAACTCGCACTGATCCGAGCCATCGGCATCCCCGAGTTGCGCTTCTGTGCCCGCACGCGCGGTGGCGGCGGTGGGGCGAGTGCGACCGTGCAACTCGCGGCCTCTGCGGTCGAGAGTGGCCATGCCGATGCGGTGCTCGTCTACCGCGCCTTCAACGAACGATCCATGCATCGATTCGGGCAGCCCGTCGCCCGCAACGTCGACCCGGTCTGGAACTGGGCGGTGCCGTTCGGGCTCGACACGCCGGCCAAGGTGTACTCGCTGACGTTCCAGCGCTACATGCACGAGTTCGGCCTCACCAACGCCGACTTCGGCCGCTACACCGTCGTGGCGCGCGATTGGGCCTCGACCAATCCCAACGCCCAGTTCTTCGGACGCCCCATCACGCTCGAGGACCATCAGGCCTCGCGCTGGATCGTCGAGCCCATCCTTCGCAAGCTGGACTGCTGCCTCGAAAGCGACGGCGGTGTCGCTCTCATCGTGACCACTGCGGAACGAGCGGCCGATCACGGCGCCGACTACGTGCCCATCGTGGCGTCGTCGGCGATCCAGTTGGAGGGCGGACACGAGATGTTCGCCTATTACCACGATGACCTCTGCCAATACCCCGAGGGCCGTCGTCTCGGAGAACTGCTCTATGCCGAGGCGGGCATCACCGCCGCCGACATCGACGTGGCGATGCTCTACGAGAACTTCAGCCCGATCGTGTTCCTGCAACTGGAGTCGTTCGGGTTCTGCGGACGGGGCGAGGCTCGCGACTTCATCGCCGATGGTCAGATCGGGCGCGGCGGCTCACTACCGGTCAACACCAACGGCGGTCTGTTGGGCGAGGGCTACATCCACGGCATGAACAACATCGTCGAGGGTGTGCGCCAGATCCGCGGAACCGCCCCGAATCAGATCGACGATGTGCACCACGTACTCGTGAGCGCCGGTCGCAGTGCATTCATCCTCGGAGACAGGAGTTCCCGATGACCATGACCCCCGACATCGTTCTGAGCCGCACCGGCCAACGTCTGATCTCGGCCGACTCGCATGTCGCCATCACGCAGGATCAGGTGAAGTCGCACCTCGATCCTCGTTTCCACGCCGAGTACGACCGGGCCCAGCAGGCATTCGCGGCGCGGGTGGCGGCCAACATGAGTTCGGCCAAGGTCAACGCCGATGCCATGAAGCGAAATCCCCACGCCGCATTCGGTCGGCCCGGCTACACCGACGGTCGCGCTCGCCTCGACGACATGACCGCCGATGGCGTCGACATAGAGGTCATCTACTCCGAGGTCAGTGCGTTCCGCTACATCGGCGACATGACCGAAGGTGCCCCCGAGGCCACGCGTGCGTTCAATGACGTGCTGACCGAATTCGCATCGGTCGACCCCCGTCGTCTGGTCGTCAGCTACCAGATCCCGATCAACGACATCGACGCCGCCGTCGACGAGGTCGCACGGGTCTCCGCCCTCGGTGGCAAGTCGTTGCAGATCCCGGTCTTCCCGACCGAGATCGGCCAGCCCGACTACTTCGACGAGCGCTACGACCGTCTCTGGTCCGCCGTGCAGGCCAGCGGCATGCCCTTGTGCTGCCACATCGGCATCAACACCAACCTCGACGATCTCACTCGCCGTGATCCCACCGCCATGAAGGGCGTCATGGTGCCGATGACGGCACTGTCGACGGCCGAGGCCTTCGGCATGTGGATCATGGGTGGCGTGTTCGAACGCTTCCCCGACCTCAAGGTCGTGTTCGTCGAGCCCGGCATCGGATGGATCGCGTGGTACCTCCACATCATCGACGACATGGTGCAGCGCCAGGGCTACAGCTTCGAGCACATCTCGCAGCTCCCGAGCACCTACTTCCGACGCAACATCTCGGTGACCTTCATCGACGAGCCCAAGTCGGTCGAGTTGCTGCGCCACGAGATCGGCGTCGACAACATGATGTGGTCGACTGACTTCCCCCATCCGGTGACGAGTTGGCCCGACTCGCAGGAACTCGTCGAGCGGGCCTTCGCCGACCTCCCCGACGATGAGCGTCAGAAGCTCGTCTGCGGCAACGCCGAACGCATCTGGAACCTCTGAGCGTCAGTTCGGCGTACCCGACCGCACCATCGTCGTGGTGGTCGAGGACTGTGCCTGGGCGATCCAGGACTGCGCCTCCTTGACCTTGGCCTGATAGCCGGCGAGGTCGCCGTTGCGAAGCGCAGCATCGGCCTCGACGAGCGCCTGCGCGGCCCGAGTGAGCGCATCGCTCGACCCACCGTTGACGATCGACGTCGAGGTGGTGGTCGTCGAGGAGGGGCTCGATCCGCCGCTACCACCACCGCCGACATCGGACTGATCGATCGAACCACTCTCGAAGGTCTGCGGGTCAGCACCGGGGAACAGCGCCTGCAACGCCTCACGAAGCGATGGGCGCATGGCCACCTCGCCACCGAACACGGCGATGACCTGCTTGAGCTCCGGGATCTGCGTGCTGTTGTCCGACGAAACGTAGAGCGGACGCACGTACACGATCGAGTTGTTGACCGGGATGAGCATCAGCGTGCCCAAGATCGCGCGAGACCCCTGCTGGTTGAGCAGGGTGAGCCGCTGTGACACCTCGGGGGCGGCGAGGACGTTCGAGTTCACGATCGACGGACCATCGATGTTGGTGCCGCCGGGCATCTCGTAGACGGTGATCTTCCCGTACGAGGATGGATCGCTACTGGCCACCATGAACGAGGTGAGCGTCTTCTTCGAGTCGTCCTCGGAATAGGGCACGAACGGTCGGAGCATCACGAACGATTCGCGATCGGAACCGGGGAGCCGCAGCATCATGTAGGTCGGTTCGATGCGTGCCTCGCGAGGCCGCGCGGTGCCTGCGATGACTTGGTTGGCGGCCGCAACCGTCGGTGTGCCACTCACGCTCGAACCAGGATCCTGCGCCACCGACCAGGTCGAGGTGCGCTCGTAGAAGGCCTTCGCATCGGAGATGTGATAGCGACCGAACATGTTGGTCTGCACCCGGAAGAGATCCTCCGGATAGCGCCAGTGGGCCTTGAGCTCGTCGGACATCTCGTCGACCGGGGCGAACAACTTGGGGAACGCCTTGGCATATGCCATGACGATCGGATCGTTCGGATCGACGACGTAGAGCTTCACCGTACCGTCGTAGGTGTCGACGACGGCCTTCACCGAGTTGCGGATGTAGTTGAAGCGATTGCCCTGCAGACCGCTCCCCGAGGACAAGCCGGTCGCATCGGCTCGCTGCGCATTGGGGTAGCGATCGCTGATGGTGTAGCCGTCGAAGATGTAGACGATCCGACCCTCGGTCACGACGGGGTACGGATCGGCGTCGAACTGGATGAACGGTGCGACCTGTTGGATGCGATCACGAACATCGCGCTGATAGACGATGCGGGAATCGGTGCTGATGTAGTTCGAGACGATGAGGTTCCAGTCGGAGAACCTGATCGCGTACGCGGCCTTGCGCAGGAACGAACTGAGCTTCACTCCACCGCTGCCGGAGTACTGCGTGAACTTCGTGGTCGTGTCGGGTTCGACGTAGTCGACCTCTTCACGCGTTGCATTGGTGATCGCGTAGCCCGAGACGTTCTCGCCGTAGTAGGTCTGCGGGGTGTCGATCGGGAGGTCGATCGCCTGCTGATCGGTCACCAACGGCACGTTCCTCACAAGGAAGTTCGGGCGTCCCTGCGTCGTGGCCGAGTTGGCGGGAGCCAGAGCCAGGCCGTAGCCGTGGGTGTAGGCGATGTGGGTGCCTTCCCACGACTTCTGCGGGATGCCCGAGACGTTGAGATCACGAGTGCCCAGCACCACCTGCGTCATGGCGACGTCGCCGCCAGGCGTACGGATCGGATACCGATCGACGTCGAGTTCGTTGAATCTGTAGAAGGCGTACTGGCTCTGCAACTTCTGGAACGTCGGATTGACGATCGTCGGATCGAGCAGACGGATGTTGCGGATCGTGCCCGGGTTGTCGTCGACGTTGAGGGTGGCGATGGTCTTGTCCTGTGTGTACAGGAAGGGCTGGGTCGACACTTCGGCCAGTCCGAGCGCCTGTCGCGTGGCCGAG
>CAYVUO010000069.1:0-10396 GCA_964454715.1 uncultured Bifidobacterium sp.
GGGCAGTAGTCATGGTGATGGCGCCGCAGCACCGTTCATTCGGGCCAGGCGGCCTCGTCGGTCTCGGCGTCGTACATGCACCAAGTTGAGTGATCGTGGCCGGGGATCGCACCACACTCCGGACATGGCTCGTCGTCACGACCTCCGAGGAGCTCGTCGAGGTTGTCGTTCGTGCGCTTGAGTGCTCGGGCTTCTTCGAAGCGCCGATGTCGCCCCTTCTTCACGGGCAGCTCCGGTCATGAGATCGCCGGGCGAGTGTATCGGCACCGCGGCGGGGGTCGTGGGACCGCTCAGGCCAAGGGGCGGTTGGAGCGCTGCTCGATGACGAGTTCGCCACCCCCCGCGAAGGCGACTGCCGCCTGCCCCGCCAAGAGGGCCCGGAGGGGGTCACCGGCCAGCTCCGCTCGCCAGCCCTCGGTCAGACGAGCGTCGTCGTCGCCGCGCAGGAACGCCTCGATGTCGGCCCTCGTGGCGAGGAGGGCGGTGTCGATCGCCAGATCACGAGCGAGCTGCGACACCCACGCCGAGATGAGGGCCGCTGCCGGGCGCAGGTCGCGTTCGAGGGCCGAGGGCGTTCCCTCCTCGACGGGAGGCGCAGGAGCGGCCAGACCCTCGGCGACGGCGGCGAGCACGGCCGAGGCGACATCGTCTCGCATCGACCGATCGACGCCCCGCACGGCCTCGAGCCCCGCTCGCTCCCGCGGAGCGGCCTGCGCCACCGAGACGAGAGCGATGTCGGAGAGCACGAAGCGAACGGGAAGGTCGAGATCGGCAGCCCGACGCTCTCGCCATGCCGCGAGCGAACGGGCCACGGAACGGGATTGCCCCTTCAGGGTGCGGGCCTCCTTTATCCGACGCCACGCCTCATCGGGGTCACGTCGCCCGCGGCGGCGAGTTCGCAGCAACTCGCACTCGTCGATGGCCCATTGGGTGCGGCCACGCTGATCGAGATCGTCGACGATCGCATCGCGGGCCGCGAGGAGATGACGCACGTCGTTGCTCGCATAGTCGAGCTGCTCATCGGTGAGTGGACGTTGCAGCCAGTCGGTCATGCGCGGGCCCTTCGACAGCCGTACGCCACACCAGCGCTCGTAGACGCTGGCCAGGGACGGCGTACCGAGGCCGAGGAATCCGGCTCCGATCTGGGTGTCGAAGATGCGCTGCGGCACGGTTCCACATGCCAGCTCGAGGACTTCGAGGTCCTGGTCGGCCGCATGGAGCACGGCCAGCACATCGCTGTCGAGCACCGCACCGAAGGCCCTGAGGTCGACTGCCAACGGGTCGATGAGGGCGAGACCGCCGGGCCACGCCACCTGCACGAGCGCGAGGCGCGGGAAGTAGGTGCGCTCCCGGTGGAACTCGGTGTCGATCGCGTACGACTCGCATGTCAGCAACTCTCCGACGACGAGTTCGAGCTCGGAGTCGGACGTGACGAACCGCGGGTCGGTCATGCGATCACGCCGGACGGTCGACGGCGCGACCCGACGCGATCCAGGCCATGGTGCCGCCGGCGACGTTGGTGGCATCGACGCCCTGCGAGCGCAGGAAGCGCACGGCGTTGGCGCTCCGTCCGCCGGCAGCACAGATCACGTAGACGGACCGATCGGTCGGGATGTCGTCGATGCGATCGGGGACGGTGGCGAGGGAGATGTGCACGATGCCGGGCACGTGACCGTCGGCGACCTCATCATCCTCACGGACGTCGATGAGAACGATCCCTTCGTCCAGCAGTTCAGCCAGCCGCTCGATGTCGATCTCGGGGATCTCGCTCATTCCGGTTCGTCCTCCTCGACGCCAAGTGGAGTCGAAGCGTAGCGGTGGAGGTCCTCGATCGAATCGATGTCGTCGACGGCAGTTCTCGGGAGGGTGTCGACCTCGATGCACCGCAGTTCGCCGAACAGTTCGCGCGGGGCGCGCACGCCTCGCCCGAACGCGTCCGCAGCGATCGGTGATGTCGACGCGATCCTCCATGCCGCGGTGAGCGGCTGGGCGCGACCTCCGACGACGGCGTGGGCGACGTCTGCTGTCGGGTCGGCATCGAGCGCCGTGACGAGTTCGAGGACGTCGGCGCTCGTGATGCCGGGGACGTCGCACGCGAGCACGACGACGACGTCACTGCCCGCACTCTCGAATGCAGTCAACAGACCGCCGAGCGGCCCCTCGCCCGGATGGAGATCGGCGACGACTCGATCGACACCTCCGACCGACACCAGGGCGAACGCGTCGCCGCCGAGGGCGATGACCTCGCCGGCGCCTGCGTCACGCAGTGCCGTCACCGAGCGAGCGACGAGTGGTGCGCCGTCGATCTCGATGAGTGCCTTGTCGACACCCATGCGACGGGATGCACCTCCGGTCAGCACGGCCCCGGTGAACCTCATGGTCATGTCAGGTCGCTTGGGGGCCATCCGGGATCGCACTGACGGAGGAACAGCTCGCACCGTTCGGCCTCGTCGGCCTCACCGATGACGGCGGCCTGCCGGGCCAAGCCGGCCAGACATCGAAGGAACCCGCGATTCGACGGGTTCCGCCATCGCACGTACCCCGAGCCCTTCCATCCGTTGCCCCGCAGCAGGTCGAGACCGCGGTGATAGCCAACGCGGTAGGCGGCGTAGGCGTCGACACCGTCCGAGGTGCGATCGCCGAGCAGGGCCCATGCCTCGCAGAGCCTCGGATACGCGGCCACGAGGCCTGCCGCAGCGTCACGGCTCGGATCGGATTCGGCCTGCAGGAGCCGATGCCGAACCTCGGGTGCGAGTTCGGGGAGCACGGTCTCGGGAGGACCGGATGAGCCGAGTCCGATGGGCGTCTGAGTCATGGGCGAACGCTAGGCCGGGAGTTGGACTGCGCGCCGCACCAGCGCCGCGAATCGATCCGGGTCCGCCATGTGGGCGTTGTGCACGGAGTCGTCGAGGAGCACCAGCTCCGCGTCGGTGAGGTTCGACACGAGCCACTCCCCCGATCGGACGCGATGATCACCCGACGGGTGCGCACGCGACACGACGCAGGGGGCTCGCACGGATGCCGGGTCGAACGCTCCCTGCTCGCGGACGGTGACGAGTTCCGCGAGCACCGCCGGCCACTCGCCGATGCGCTGCTGACGTGTGGATTCCGGCAGTGCCTCCCACGCCGCGTCGCCGATGACGCGTCGCATGAAACGGTCGAGCCCCACCTCGGGCACATCGTCCTCGAGGCGACGACCCTCGGCATCCGCGACAGGCCACCAGGCGAGGAACGAGAGCGGAGCCTCGTACGCGACCACCGAGGCGATGCGATCCGGACGCACCACGGCCGCGTGGAGGGCCAGCAGGCCTCCGAGGCTGTGCCCGACGAGCGTGATGTCGCCGGACATCGAATCGACGATGGCCACGAGGTCGTCGACATGCGCGGAGAACGACACGGGTTCACCGCCCGCAGATCGGCCATAACCACGCCGGTCGTAGATCGTCCACGCCACGTCGTCGAGTCTTCGTGTGGTGCGCAGGAACGCGGCGCCGCGATCCATCACACCGTGGACGAAGAGCACCTGCGCTCCGCCGCCTCCACTCGCCCCGATGACCCCCGGGACGAGTTCGACGTACTCCATCGTCAGGGCACGGTGATGATGCGAACGGTGTCGGTGACGCGGCTCTTCGCGAACTCCGACCCAGCCGCGACCACCACGACGTCACCCGAGGAGATCTCGCCATTGGCGACGGCGAGGTCGATCGCCTTCACGGTGAGCTCGTCGGAGGATCCCGCCTCTTCGAGGAGGTACGGAGTCGTACCCCAGCTCAGCGCCAACTGGTTGATCGTCCTCGGCTCGGGCGAGAACCCGAGCACCTTGGCGCGGGGTCGATAACGAGCGACGGAGCGAACCGTGAAACCGCTCTGACTGATGCAGAGGATCGCCGCCGCCCCGATCTCGTTCGCGGCTCGCTGTGCGGCAGAGGTGATCGCGTTGGTGATCGAATCGTGCACGTCGAGCTGGCGACGCGAACCGAGCGCGGCGAGCGTCTGGTACCACCCGGCATAGTCGAATCCGTCGTCGGCGCGCTCGGCGATGCGCGCCATCGTGGCCACGACGTTGGCGGGATCGACCCCGACCGCGGTCTCGGCCGACAACATGACCGCAGACGATCCATCGAACACTGCATTCGCCACATCGCTGGCCTCGGCCCGGGTCGGATTGGGTGCCTGGATCATCGACTCGAGCATCTGCGTGGCGGTGATGACGGGACGACCGACTGCGATGCAACGTCGGATGATCTCCTTCTGGAGATGCGGGAGTTCCTCGATGGGGAATTCGGAACCCAGATCCCCGCGGGCGACCATGACCGCGCCGGACGCCTCGACGATCGCGTCGAGGTCCTGCACCGCCGCCCTCGTCTCGATCTTCGACACGACGAGCGGTCCCTCGGGGTTGGGCGGCGTGCCGAGGCGTCGCACGTCGTCGGCCGAACACACGAACGACAACGCCACCATGTCGACGCCCACGTCGAGGAATGCATCGAGGAACCGGAAGTCCTCGGGTGTGGGGGCGTTGATGGTGAGCCGCTCCGAGGGGATGTGCATGCCGGGTCGGCCCGTGAGTCGCCCGCCGTGAAGCACCTTCACTGCGAGCCGATCGCCGGTCTCGCCCGTGACGAGCACCTGGATCGCACCGTCACCGAAACGAAGGGTGTCGCCGATGTGCACATCGGTGAGCAGTGACGGGTAGTGGATGCAGAAGGTGTCGACCGTGCTCTCGTGCTCCCCGGGGACGAGATGGAACTCCTCGCCGTCGATGAGACGCACACCACCCTCCGGCATCGTGCCGACCCGCACCTTCGGACCCGGGAGATCGGCGAGGATGCCGACGGTTCGCCCGCTCTCTGCCGCGACCGATCGGATCCGGTGGAAACGGTCGATGGCGACCTCCACCGACGCATGCGACAGGTTGATCCGAGCGATGTCCATGCCCGCGTCGATGAGGTTGCGCAGCACCTCGGGGGAATCCGAGGCCGGACCGATGGTGGCGATGATCTTGGTTCGGCGGGCCATGGGCGTTCACTCTACGAGTGCACCACCTCCGCTCCCCGCATCGGTTCCGGAGGAGCCACTCGGCGCCGGACTAGTTGAGACGGGCCCGGAGCGAGCGCGCCGCCCGGGTGAAACCCTCGGCCTCGGCCACCGGTGCGCACATGGCTGCGACCGCAAGGGTGCGTGCGGCGTCGTCGAACCGACCCAGTTCGGCCTGCGCCGAGGCCAACTCGGTGCGATCGGAGTTGCTCACATCGGGCAACAGGGCACGCAGGTCAGCGGCCCAGAGTCGTGCATGCAGATCGCGCTCGGCCACTGCGATGGAGACGATGTTGTTGAGCATCCGCCGAGCGATCATCCGCGGTCCGACCGGAGCGAGCATCGACGCATCGAAGCGCACACCGTCGCCGCAGATGACTGCGAACAATCGCTCGCACGCCGCGCGGTCGAGCACGGTGCCCCCGGAGAAGGCGTCGACGTAGACGTCCTCGTCGCGCGAATGCACGAGGAAGTGACCGGGCATGCCGATCCCGTCGAGTCGGAGGCCGAGGCGCCGGCCGACTGCGAGCACGAGCACCGACAGTGTGATCGGGATACCGGTTCGGCGCTCGATGACGACGTCGAGCCACGAATTGGCCGGGTCGTGATAATCGCATGCGTTACCGGTGAACCCGAGCGTTCCGAAGAGGTGCTCGCGCAACGCCTCCAGTGTCGGCGCGGAGACGCCTCCGGCGATCTCGTCGAGTCGTTCGAGCGTGACCGCCTCCGGCTCGGCGTGATGGGCGGCGGCCGCGATGAGCAACGCGGGGCGCTCGACCTCGATCGTCTCGTCGGGCCGAGACATCAACTCGGCGAACCGCTGCCTGATCTCCACGGGAACGACGCTATCGGCGCCCATGGGTCGGGCCGCTCGCCTAGGTTGCGCGCCATGCATGCGTTCCTCGAGCACGACGGGCCCATCGCGTTCGCCCATCGCGGCGGAGCCGGGGTCCACCCCGAGAACTCGATGCCGGCCTTCGCCCATGCGGTCGGACTCGGCTACCGCTACCTCGAGACCGATGCCCACCTGACCGCCGATGGAGTCATCGTGGCCTTCCACGACGACAGACTCGATCGCGTCACGGATCGCAAGGGCGCCATCGCCGAGCTCAGCTGGGCCGAGGTCCGTGAAGCTCGCATCGAGGGCCGCGAGCCCGTGCCACTGCTCGAGGATCTCTTCGCGTCGTGGCCCGAGGTCCGCATCAACATCGATCCCAAGCACGATGAGGTCGTCGAGCCACTCGCCGCCCTGCTCCAGCGCCTCGGCGCGGTCGAGCGAGTGTGCATCGGATCGTTCTCCGACCGACGTCTCGAACGATTGCGCACGATGCTGGGACCCGACCTTTGCACCTCGATGGGACCGAAGGCGATCGCCCGCCTCCGGGCGTCGAGCTTCGGGTTCGGGCGTCGGGCACCCGAAGGGGCGTGTGTCCAGGTTCCCGAAGCGACGAAGGGCGTGCCGCTCGTCGACCGACGTTTCCTGGAGCGCTGCCACGATCTCGGACTGCCCGTGCACGTCTGGACGGTGGACGATGCCCAATCCATGGATCGTCTGCTCGATCTCGGGGTCGATGGGATCATGACCGACGAGCCCGAGGTGCTGCGCGAAGTGCTCGAACGCCGAGGCCAGTGGTGCGGCGCATGACCGACTGCGAGGAAGGTTGCCCGATGCAACTGTCGGTGGTCATTGACACCGCCACCCGGCGCCCATACCGTGCCGAACCGTGGCGGGGGTCACAGGCGTCTCCGTCCCACCACGCGCAGCCATGACCTCACCGAGCCCACACTCCGTCGCAGTCGACCCGACCCTCTCGGTGCGGTCATGAGGTTCGTCGCCCGCAAGGTGGCACAGCTGCTGATCGTGCTCCTGTGCGTCACGTTCCTGTCCTATCTCCTGCTCGAACTGCTCCCGGGCGACCCGGCCACGCGCATCTGCGCCGGCCAGGGCGGCCAGGAATGCGTCGATCAGAAGCGTGCGGAACTCCATCTCGACGATCCCGTGCCCGTCCGCTACGTGCGATGGCTCGGTGGTGTCGTGACGGGAGACTTCGGGGTCTCGGCCCGCAACGCGCAGCCCGTGAGCGAGGCGCTGGCCCAGCGCATCCCGGTCACGGTCGAACTCCTCCTCTACAGCCAGTTCCTCGCCCTCATCGTCGCCGTGCCACTGGGAGTGCTGGCGGCGCGACGTTCGGGCGGCGTGCTCGATCGATCGGCGTCGATCGTCCTGTTCGCACTGTTGGCGGTGCCCAACTTCATGATGGCACTGCTGCTCATCCTGATCTTCCCCGTGAAGCTCGGGTTGTTCCAAGCATCGGGCTACACACCGTTCCTCGACAATCCGCTGCAGAGTCTCGGGTCGCTGTTCCTCCCGGCGCTCACGCTCGCCGTGGCCGAGATGGCGGTCTACATGCGCCTCATGCGCACCGATCTCATCGCCACGCTCCAGCAGGACTACATCACCATGGCGCGAGCGAAGGGCATGTCGCCGCGTCGGGTGCTCTTCGGCCATGCGTTCAAGCCGTCGACCTTCTCACTCATCACCGTGATCGGTCTCAACTTCGGACGACTGATCGGCGGTGCGCTCGTCGTCGAGTCGATCTTCGCCATCAACGGCCTCGGCGGATACACCGTCGTGGGCGTGTTCGGTCAGGACTACATCCCGGTGCAGGGAGCGATCGTCGTCATCGCCTGCGGCTACGTGCTCATCAACTTCGCCGTCGACATGATCTATGCCGTCCTCGATCCCAGGATCCGACATGCCCGCGCACTCGCCTGAACTTCCCGGGGGGCCGGCCCCCGACTCCGTGTTCGCTGCGAGCGGAGACCTCGGCACCGAGATCTCCGCCATCGCGCACGGTGACGCCTACAACATGGAGACCGGCCACCACATCGATCCCGATCAGGTAGAGGGCGCAGTGGCCAAGAAGCGTCTCGGCGTGGCGTTCTGGATCGCGCTGTCGATCTTCGTGGTCATCGCACTCGCTGCGTTGCTCGCGCCGGTGCTGCCCCTCAAGTCGTACACCGCCACCCTCGGCCGCCCCAAGCAGGCGCCGAATGCAGAGTTCTGGTTCGGCACCGACGCGCTGGGCCGAGACATCTTCAGTCGCGTCATCTGGGGTGGACGTGTGTCGATCGTGGTCGGCTTCATGTCGATCTTCCTCGGCCTCGTGATCGGTGGCACGATCGGACTCGCCGCCGGTTACTTCCGCGGGCGCGTCGAGACGGTGCTCATGGGAGCGATGGATGTGCTCCTCTCGTTCCCCGCTCTGCTGCTGGCACTCGCGATCGTCAGCTTCAGCACGAGTCGCACGCTCACCATCATCTCTGTGGCCATCGGTGTGGTGTCGATCGCACCGATCGCCCGCTTGGTGCGAGCCAACACGCTCACCTATGCCGACCGTGAGTTCGTCGTCGCAGCGCGTTCACTCGGCGCGAGCAACATCCGCATCGTGCGGCGCGAGATCCTTCCCAACGTCATCCCACCCGTCGCCTCCTACGCGATCATCCTCATCGCCGTCGCGATCGTTGGCGAGGGTGTACTCGCCTTCCTCGGCCTCTCGGTGGCGCCCCCGACACCCACGTGGGGCGGCATGGCCTACGACGGCAAGCCCCAGATCGAGACGGCCCCATGGATCAGCCTCATCCCCTCCGCTGCGATCTTCGTCGTCGCCCTCTGCCTCAACCTCGCCGGCGACCGCCTTCGTGAGTTCTTCGACATCCGCGACGGTGCACTGTGAGTGCCGCTCCCGTCGCCGCTGCGAACGTCCCGAGCGAACCGCTCCTCCAGGTCACCGATCTGTCCACCTCGTTCCGCACCGAACGCGGACTCGTGCGTGCCGTCGACGGAGCATCGTTCACCCTCGGACGCGGGCGCACGCTCGGGGTCGTGGGTGAATCCGGTTCGGGCAAGACCGTGCTGTCGCGGTCGGTCATGGGCCTGCTCCCCAAGCGCAGCACGATCCGAACCGGAAGCGTCCTCTACGACGGCCGCGAGATCATCGACCTCGATGCCAAGGAGATGAGCACCATCTGGGGCGCCGAGATGGCGATGGTGTTCCAGGATCCGATGACGTCGCTCAACCCCGTGATGCGCATCGGCAAGCAGATCACCGAGTCGCTGCGACATCATCTCGGTCTCGACAAGGCCGAGGCCGATCGCACCGCGATCGCACTACTCACCTCCGTCGGCATCCCCGAGCCTGCTCGTCGTCTGCGCGAGTACCCGCACCAGTTGTCCGGTGGTATGCGCCAGCGCGTCACGATCGCCATCGCGCTCGCGTGCGGACCCAAGCTCCTGTTCGCGGACGAGCCCACCACGGCACTCGACGTCACGGTGCAGGCCCAGATACTCGATCTCCTCGAGGAGCAGCAGCGTGAGCGCCACATGGCGATGATCCTGGTGAGCCACGACCTCGGCGTCGTCGCCGGTCGCACCGACGAGATCATGGTCATGTACGGCGGTCGCGTCGTCGAGCATGCCCCGACCCGCGACCTGTTCAAGGGTGTGCGAATGCCCTACACCGAGGCGCTCCTGCGCTCGATCCCGCTGCTGGAGCTGCCCAGCCACACGCGCCTCGAAGCCATCCCCGGTCGGCCGCCGGATCTCGTGGCCACGCCCGCCGGTTGCAACTTCGCACCCCGTTGCCGCTATGTGCAGCCACGTTGTCGTGAAGAGGCACCGCCCCTCACCGCGTTCGATGGCTCCGATCACCTCTACCGGTGCTGGTATCCATGCGGCACCGACGAGAACCGCGAGGCGCTCGAGCGCAACATCGCAGCCGGAGTGGCCGTGGCCATGCCCTCGAGCAAGGGTGGTGCGTGATGGCTGGCAGCGGGACCGCTCACCTGCGCGATCCGGGCGCCGCTCTGCTGCGGGCCGAGAACCTCGTGGTCGAGTTCCCCCTCGGACGCAGTGGTCTCAAGGTCAACGCCGTGAGCGACGTGAGCCTCGACCTCTTGCCCGGCGAGACCCTCGGTCTCGTGGGCGAATCGGGTTCGGGCAAGTCGACCACCGGGCGAGCGCTCATGCAGATGCCGCGCCCCAGATCGGGCACCGTCACCTTCCAGGGCCAGGTGCTCGGTGACCTCGATCGGGACGGAGTCCGCGAGGTCCGACGCGAGATGCAGATGATCTTCCAGGATCCGATCTCGTCGTTGAATCCGCGCCGCCGCGTGGGTGACATCGTCGCCGAACCACTCCGCATCGAGCATGAACGAGAGGGTCGTCAGCGGGTGCCAGTTGCCCACATGCCCGTGGGTGAAGCTGTGCACGAAGCCGCGCCAGGTGAGCCCTCGCTTCACGAGCGCATCGAGATACTGGTCGTCGTCGAAGTTGAGGAATTCGAAGCCGGCCGTCTGT
>CAYVUO010000070.1:0-10288 GCA_964454715.1 uncultured Bifidobacterium sp.
CCCCGCATCTGGGGCAGAATGGCCCCCATGCCTGCCGCCGGACGCTGCGCCCAGCGACGACATCCACTCCGCCGGCTCGTCGGCGTCGCCCTCGCTGGGGCGGCCCTGACTGCGGCGTCGATGGTGGTGGTTCCTGCCGGGGCCGACCAGTTGTCCGACAAGCAGGCCGAGGCCAAGCAGGTCTCCGACAAGCTCGCTGCGCTCGACATGCGGGCGATGGAGCTCAACGCCCAGTACGAGGCCGCCAACTACGAGTTGCACCTGGCCGAGCAGCGTGTCGCCGAGGCCAAGGCGCTGTCGGTGCGCACGCAGGCCGAGGCCGAGCGGCGTCGCAACGATCTGAAGCGGTATGCCGTCGCTGCGTATCAGACGGGCAACGACAGTCCGGAGATCGATGCGTTGCTCACCAGCGACGCCATGAGTGGCGCGCAGAAGCGTTCCTACCTCACCGACATCTCGGGCAATCGTCAGGATCTCGTCGATGCGCTCAATGCCGCGAAGCAAGCCGCGGATGACGACGCGCTCCGACTGAAGGACGCCGAGGCAGACGCCTCGACCCACGCGGCGGAGATCGAGGAACTCAAGAAGGCTGCGGACTCCGCTGCAGCCGAGCAGCGTGCGATCAACCAGAAGGTGCAGGGCGAACTCAAGGTTCTCGTCGATGCCGAGAACGCGCGCAAGGCGGCCGAGGCTGCGGCCCGGAGCGCTGCCGCCCGTGCTGCTCAGGCCGCGAACAGTGGAGCTGGTTCCAACCTCTCCGCTACTCCGCCCCCTGCGCCGGGGGCGGGTGCGGCGGGCGCAGTGCGCGCTGCGATGACACGCATCGGGGCGCCCTACGCATGGGGTGCATCGGGCCCGACCGAGTTCGACTGTTCGGGTCTGGTCGTGTGGTCGTACAACCAGGTCGGCATCTCGCTGTCCCACTACAGCGGCGCGCTGTATCGCGAGACCGTTCGGGTGCAGCGGTCGCAGCTCCAGCCCGGTGACCTCGTGTTCTGGGGTCCCAATGCGAGCGAGCATGTCGCGATCTACATCGGCGGCAACCAGATCGTGCATGCCAATCGCGGAATCTCCGTCACCCCTCTCGACGGGTGGTGGAAGGAGCCGATGGGCTACGGACGCGTCGCCCGCTAGCGAGTGACGAAGCCGCGGTAGTCGTCGCGCACCACGGCGTCACAGATCTCTCGGTAGGGGCCAGCCCCGCCGATGTAGGGCATGAACACCCGCGGTTTGCCGGGGACGTTGGCCCCCAGGTACCACGAGTTGCCCTTCGGATAGAGCGAGAACGACGCCAGTTCGTTGACGTGGGCGACCCACTCGTCCTGCGCCTCGAGAGTCGGCTCGATGCGGGTGAGATCGGCGGTGCGCAGATGGTCGAGTGCGTCGGCGATCCAGTCGACATGTTGCTCGATGCTGACGAGCATGTTGGTCATCACCGACGGGCTGCCGGGGCCGGTGACGGTGAAGAGGTTCGGGAAGCCGTTGCTCATGAGGCCGAGGTAGGTGCGTGGTCCGGCCGACCAGGCGTCGCGCAGTGTGCCGTGGGTTCCCGTGATGGTCGGGCCCAGTAGGGGGCCGGTCATCGCATCGAAGCCCGTGGCCAACACGATGATGTCGAAGTCGCGCTCGCCATCGGTGGTGCGGATGCCGTTCGCCGTGATGCACTCGATCGGGTTCTCGCGGAGATCGACGAGGGACACGTTGGGTCGGTTGTAGGTCTCGTAGTAGCCGGTGTCGAGACAGAGTCGCTTCGCTCCGATCGGATATCCGGTGGGACAGAGACGTTCGGCGGTGGCCGGATCGTTCACGATCGAGCGGATCCGTCGCCGCACGTAGTCGGCAACGATCGCGTTCGCCGTCTCGTCGATCATCACGTCGTTGTACGACCCGAGGAATCCGAACAGCGTCCCCGATTCCCAGATCTCGTCGAAACGCCTCTCACGTTCCGTCTCGGAGACCTCATGGGCCGAATGGGTGGGCTGGGGTGAGAGCGTGCCGCCATAGGACTGCCGCTGCAGTTCGCGGTGCTCGCGGTAGTGAGCCTTGAGTTCGGCCACGGCCTGCGGATCGAGTGCTGCATTGCGGGCCGGAACCGTGAACGCCGGTGTGCGCTGGTACACCGTCAGCGACGCGGCGCGCTCGGCGAGAAGTGGGATCGACTGGATGCCCGACGAGCCGGTGCCGATCACTGCGACCCGCTTGCCGGTGACGTCGACGCCCCCATGTGGCCATTGGCCGGTGTGGTGCGTCTCGCCCGCGAACGACTCGATTCCGTCGATGGCGGGACGGTTGGCCGATGACAGTGCGCCGACCGCCATGATGAGGAATCGACAGGTCCAGCGGTCGTCGTGATCGGTGGTGACCGTCCACGTCGATGCTTCGTCGTTCCATGTCGCATCGACGACGCGGGTCGAGAAGCGCACATCGCGACGGAGGTCGAATCGGTCGGCGACGTGGCTGGCGTAGTCGAGGATCTCGGGCTGGGTGGCGTAGCGCTCCGACCAGTCCCATTCCTGTTCGAGGTCGGGGTCGAACGAGTAGGAGTAGTCGGTCGAGAGGATGTCGCAGCGTGCGCCGGGGTAGCGATTCCACCACCAGGTGCCGCCGACGTCGTCGGCGGCATCGACGCCGATCACACTGAACCCCAGCCCTCGGAGCTTCAGATGGGCGTACATGCCAGCGAAACCGGCGCCCACGATCACTGCGTCCGCCGTCTCCGTCTCCGGTCGTCGTCCAGTCATGTTCCCCTCCCCGAAGGATCGTAGATCCGCCCGAGCTCGTCGGTTTGGGCAAGAATCGGCGCATCGCGTGCACAGGGGGGATCACATGACCGCGACCGAGGCGCCGTACATCAACCTGCTCGATCCCGGGTTCTACGTCGACCCGTGGGATGCCTATCGATGGCTCCGGGTCAACGATCCGGTGCACTGGGATCCCGTGCATCGCATCTGGGGCATCTCGCGTTATGAGGACATCGTCGCCATCGAGAAGAACTGGCAGCTCTACACCTCGATCGACGGATCCCGCCCCAAGACCGACCAGCGCGACGACACGTCGATGATCAATCGCGACGATCCGTTGCACCAGCAGCAGCGGATGCTCGTCGCTCGTCAGTTCACACCGCGAGCGGTGAAGGCGATCGAGGGCGAGATCCGTGCCGTCGTCACCGAACTCATCGACGCAGTTGCCGACAAGGGGGAGTGCGATGTCATCGATGCACTCGCCTCACCACTCCCGGCCATCATGATCGGTCGCAAGTTGGGCTTCCCACGTGAACTCTGGCCCAAGTTGCGCGAGTGGTCGGAGATCACGATGCACGAGTCGGGTCAGAACCCTCCCGATGGTTCGCCGCAACCGCAATCGCCGCGTTCCACCCAGGCGATCATGGAGTTCGCCGGCACGATGATGGAACTCATCGAAGCGCGTCGGCGCGATCCGCAGGACGATCTCATCTCGATCTGGGCCAACACCGAGACCGACGGTCGGCGATGGGACGAGGGCGAGATCATCTCCGAGTGCCTCCTGCTGCTCGACGGTGGCGCCGAGACGACGCGTACGGTCATCGGTTCGATCATGCTCGAGCTCGCGCTGCAACCGGACCAGCGTCAGATCCTCATCGACGATCCCTCGTTGCTCGGCACGACCGCGGTCGAGGAGTTCATCCGATGGGTCACTCCCATCCTCAACATGCGGCGCACGGCGACCGCCGATCATGAGTTCCATGGTCAGCAGATCCGAGCCGGCGACGAGATCCTGCTCATGTATCCCTCTGCGAACCGCGATGAGGCCGTGTTCACGGAACCGGACCGATTCGACGTACGACGCGCGCACAACCATCACGTCGCCTTCGGCTTCGGAACCCACTTCTGTCTGGGGTCGTCACTGGCTCGCATCGAGTTGCGCGTGATGTTCGAGGAACTGCTCCGTCGCATCCCCGATTGGCGTTTGGCGCCGGGAGCGGAGCCGAAGATCCTCGGGGCCACCTTCACCCGTGCCTACGACGCGATCCCGATGGAATTCACGCCGGAGCGCTGATTCGGCCCACATCGAACGAGATCCCTTCGGTGCGGTGCCCGAGGGGGCAGAATCCTTCGATGACCGACAGCTCCACCACCGACAGCTCCACTGCCGACGAGACCGACTCGAGCGCGCCCGTCGATCGCCGTGCCGGCCGATCGCGAATGATCGCAGCCTGGCTGGTGCTGGTGCTGGCGGCAGTGCTCACCTTCGGGGTCGCGGCTGACGTCTGGGTGAAGCGTCAGTTGCTGAGCACCCCGGAGTGGGTCCGGGCCAGCGACAAGGTGCTCGCCGAACCGGCGGTCCAGGCCGCACTGGCCGAGTACATCGTGGGTGAGATCTACAGCAACGTCGATGTCCAGGCCGAACTCGCCGACAAGTTGCCGAGTGACTGGTCCGGTCTCGCCGGCACCCTCTCCGGTGCCTTGCGCGGGCCCGCCACCAGCGGCGTCGAGACCCTGCTCGGCACTGCACAAGTTCGCACTGCGTGGCACACCGCCAACGAGGTCGCCCACGAAACCCTCGTGAACGTGCTCGAGGACAAGATGAAGTACGGCTCGTCGAACGACGGCAAGGTCGTCCTCGATCTCGGTTCGGTCATCAAGTCGGTGGCCACCCAACTGGGGCTTCCCCGTGCCGTGATCGACAAGATCCCTGCTGACGCAGGACAGATCACGCTCATCGACTCGAAGGATCTGGCCACGGCACAGAAGCTGGTCAGGATCCTCAATTGGGCGAACCTCGTGCTCTCCGCCGTGATCCTCGCTCTGTTCGCCCTCGTCGTCTGGCTCGCAGCCGGTGCGCGCCGACGAATGATCCGCAACATCGGTTGGTCGCTCGCCATCGTGGGTCTGATACTGATGATCGTGCGCCGGGTGACCGGAAACGTCGTCGTCGGCATCATCGCCGATGCCAGGTATTCGGCAGCGGGGAAGGTCGTCTATGCGATCGCGTCGGAGCTGCTCTTCAGGACGGCATGGATCACCGCTGCGTTCGGTGTGTTGATCGCTCTCGGCATGGTGCTCATCGGCCCGTCCAGACCGATGGTCGCGGTTCGGCGATTCTTCGCACCGCTGTTCACGCTGGACACACCGATCTTCTGGACCGGCTCGGTCGTGTTGTTCCTCCTCCTGCTCCTCTGGGCGCCCACACCGATGTTCGACACCTGGGTCACGACCCTCATGTTCGCCGGGCTCGTCTTCGTCGGCCTCTGGGATCTGCGCCGTCGAGCACTGCGAGACTTCCCCGATCGCCGGTTCGATCTCGATGGCATCAAGGAGTCGGTGACCAGTGGTTGGAACTCCGCGTCGGGGCGCGTGAAGGGATTCGTGAACCGCGGTGACGACGACATCTCGAAGCTCGAGCGTCTGAAGTCGTTGCACGACTCCGGCGCGATCTCCGACGACGAGTACGCATCGGCGAAGGCCAAGTTGCTGTCGTGATCAACCCTGGGGCGCGAACTCCATGTCGCGTCGTAGGCGGGTGAGGGTCATCGCCGAGATTCGCCAGCCCTCGGCGGTAC
Source organism: uncultured Bifidobacterium sp. (assembly GCA_964454715.1). Taxonomy (GTDB): domain Bacteria; phylum Actinomycetota; class Acidimicrobiia; order Acidimicrobiales; family Acidimicrobilacustridaceae; genus Acidimicrobilacustris. The sequence continues at coordinate 5,540 of CAYVUO010000070.1, forward strand.
GTCGGTACGACTCGTGGTAGTGACCCCATCCATGCACGTGTCTGATGGGCGAGCCCTCGGGCCACCACAGGCTGTCCTCCATGGCCCAGATGCCGTCGGCGTCGTCGGGCCCGGTGAAGGTGATCTCCGGCATGTGGCCATGGTGCACCGTCGTTACCTCGCCGATCTGTGAGATCAGGAATGGCAGGTACTCCTCGACCGAGTCGGTGATGCCGCCACCCTCGGCCTGCATGTCGATGTGCACGTCGGGCGTGAACACGGCCGCGAGTCCGTCCCAATCCTTGGTGTCCATCGTTCGGAAGTAGCGGGCCTTCAACTGTCGGATCGCCTCGATGTCGTCGGCGCGGCCATCGGTGGTGCTCATGGTTCCCCCCTCGTCGCTCGCATCCTGCCCCATCCGGCACCAAGATGTCGCCCATGACGTTCCGACCGACTCCCGATCGCCTGCTGCCGGATCTCACGCTCGAGCAACAATTCGTGCTCCTGGCCCGAGCGCTGTGGAGCGAGGGTTACAACGATCATCTCGCCGGGCACATCACGGTGAACCTCGGAGACGGCACGTTGTTGTGCAATCCGTGGCTCGTCACGTGGGACGAACTGATGCCGTCGCAGCTGATCAGGATCGACCTCGACGGCAACCTCGTGGCGGGGGATTGGCCCGTGCCGCTCGGCATCCCGCTCCATCTCGAACTGCATCGCATGCGTCCTGGTGTGCAGGTCGCGATGCACAGCCATCCCCTCTACGGAACCGTCTGGGCCGACATGCGGCAGGTGCCACCGATCTACGACCAGAGTTCCGGTCTCGGTGGTGGCGGCGAGCTCGTCCTGGTCGATGAGTACGGCGGAGCGGTCGACAGTTCGTCGGCGGCCCGAGACGCGTGCGTGGCGATGGGCGACGCCGAACTGGCGCTGCTCGCCGGTCACGGGGTGTTCGTGCTCGGGTCCACGATCCGGGCCGTGCATCAGCGCGCGGTCGCCCTCGAACAGCGATGCAAGCACGCGTGGCATGTCCGAGCAGCGGCGGGCGACGTTGCCTCGCCCGTTCCCGATTGGTGGATCGCTCGTGGTCGCAACAGCGACGGGAACGGTTTCATCGGTTTCTGGGAGGCCATGGTGCGAGCGGAACTTCGCGCCGATCCGTCGATCCTCGACGATCGCACCACCGTCACCCAGTGAGCGGCAGGGGGCCCCGCCCCATCTCCGGGCGACGCCCGACGAAGGACGAACTGCTCGCGTATCACGGGCGCGAGGTCGACGATCTACTCGCCGATCCATTGCGACTGTTGTTCGTGGGGATCAATCCCGGTCTGTGGACTGCGGCGGTGAATGCGCACTTCGCCCGACCGGGCAACCGGTTCTGGCCCGCGCTGCATCGGGCGGGAATCACTGCCGAGGAGATCGACGCGTCCGAAGGGCTCTCGCCATCCGCTCGCGAGGAGCTCTCACGTGCAGGTATCGGGATCTCGAACATCTGCCCGATCGCGACGGCGCGGGCCGATGAACTCGACTCGCAGCAGTTGCGAGAGGGGGGTGAGTCGTTGCGGCGGCTCGTGCGCCGGCGGCGTCCTGCCGTCGTCGCCGTGCTCGGCATCACGGCGTTCCGTCAGGCGTATGCGATGAAGGGCCTGGCCGTCGGCCATCAGCAGGAGGCGTTCGAGGGCGCCGATCTCTGGGTGCTGCCGAATCCGAGCGGACTCAACGCCCATGAGACCGTCGACTCACTCGCCGACTGGTACCGCATGGCCGCGGAGGCCGCAGGCGTTCCGCTGCACCGTCACTGACCGGGCAGTACGCCTCCGGCAGCGATCCATTCCCCGAAGACGCGTTCGCCCTCGATCGGGTTGTAGAGATCCTCCTGGTACGAGAACTGTCCATCGCCGGCGTACTGCAGCACGGTCACGCATCCGAATCGGAAGGGCTCGCCGCCGGTCGGATGGGGGAGCACCTGCCACGGGTAGTACACGACGCGGTCGCCATCGAAGGCGACCCACTCGACGGGGAACGACATGTCGGAAGGGGCCATGGCCATCACGTCGACGATGGCGCGCTTGATGGCGTCTCGACCGTGGAACGTCCCGAGATGATGTTCGACCCAGACGCCGTCGACGGTGTGCAGGTCGGCCCATGCCTCCCAGTCGCCGCTGTCACCGACCGCGACGAAGTTCTCGTAGGCGGCACGCACTTCTTCATGAGGGAAGGTCATGCGCGCACCGTACCGGCCTGCGCCGAGGTCTGCTCAGCGGTTGAAGCGCTCCCTGCGGGGGATGACCTTGCGACCCTTGATGGTGGTCGAACGGATGGCATCGATCACCTCGTCGACGGAACGCTCTGGGACCTCGACGAGTGAGAACTTGTCGGTGATCTCGATGGCGCCGATGTCGCGTCCCGTCAGCGAGGTCTCGCCGGCGATCGCGCCGACCAGGTCGCCGGGGCGGATGCGGGCGGCGCGTCCGATCGGGAAGTAGAGACGGGTCATCGTCGGCCCGCCGTCGCGGCCACGACCCTTCGGGCGATCGCCTCGTTCGCGGTCGGGGCGATCTCCCCGGCGGTCACCGCGGTCACCGCGATGATCGTCGCGGGCGCGACGCTCCTCGCGGTTGCGACGGGGTTCGACCTCGGGGATCTCGGTCTCGTCGACCTCGACCATCGCTTCGTCGTGTGCCATGCGCACTGCAGCGAGCGCGATGTCGAAGAGGTCGAACTCGTCGCTCAGTGTCTCGACGATCGTGCGGTAGTGATCGAGATCGTCGCCGTCGGCATCGACGAGCGCTTCTCGCAGGTTCGACAGCGTGAGTTCCATCCGACGGTTCTGCAGGTCGCTGATCGTCGGGAGCTTCTCGACCGGGAGGGGCTGACGCGTGACCCGCGTGATGTTGGAGAGGAGTCGGTGCTCGCGTGGCTCGGCCAGTGTGACGGCGACGCCCTCTCGCCCGGCGCGGCCGACGCGCCCGATGCGGTGCACGTAGGTCTCGGCCGCCGACGGCACGTCGTAGTTGACGACGTGGGTCAGTGTGTCGATGTCGAGGCCGCGGGCCGCGACATCGGTGGCGATGAGGAGCTCCGAGGTGCCGTTGCGCACTCGGTTCATCACACGATCCCGCGCTTCTTGGCCGAGTCCTCCGTGCAGGGCCTCGGCGCGGTAGCCGCGGCCGTTGAGCGTCTCGGTGAGCGAGTCGACCTCATGACGAGTGCGACAGAACACGATCGCTGCGGTGGGGGATTCGACGTCGAGGATCCGGCCTAGGGCGGCGGCCTTGTGCGCCCGGGGCACCATGTACGCCACCTGGCGCACGCGCGGCACATCGCCCGGTGCGGGTTCGGTCGCGGCGATGCGTATCGTGACCGGGTCGGTGAGATGACGGCGGGCGAGGGATTCGATGCGCTTGGGCATCGTGGCCGAGAACAGCACGGTCTGTCGCGTGTCGGGGAGTTGCGAGAGGATAGCGTCGAGGTCCTCGGCGAAGCCCATGTCGAGCATCTCGTCGGCCTCGTCGAGCACGACCATGCCGATGCGATCGAGATCGAGTGATCCGCGGTTGATGTGGTCGACGGCGCGACCGGGGGTGGCGACCACGATGTCGGTGCCGCGTGAGAGCGCCTGCAACTGTCGGCCGATCGGTTGGCCGCCGTAGATGGGCACGACACGGGCGCCGAGGGCGCGTCCGTAGCGGTGCACCGCTTCGCTCACCTGGATGGCGAGTTCGCGGGTGGGCGTGAGCACGAGGCCCCAAGGAGCGTCGCCCGGCTCAAGGTTGTCGAGCATGGGAAGGGCGAAAGCCGCCGTCTTGCCCGTGCCGGTGGCGGCCTGACCGAGAAGGTCGCGTCGGGCCAACAGTTCGGGGATGGCTTGGCGTTGGATGGGGGTCGGTTCCTCGTAGCCGAGCGCGTCGAGGGCCGTCAGGAGTTCGGGCCGGAGTGCGAGATCGGAGAACGAGCCGGACCCGGAGTCGTGCGGTTGATCCGCCATGGGGGCCTCTCTTGCGGGCTACGTGCCCACCCACAGGTTCGCATCTCCGAGCGCCGGGCACGAATCGACCCCCGAGCGGCGCGAGCCGTGCGAGGATCGGGAGATGGAACTCCGTCACTTCGGCACCCTGACCCTGACCACCGCCTCCGACCGGCTCTACATGCTCGGCGCGACGCCTGCGGGCACCCGGATCGTGCAGGAGATCTCCGAGGCTCGCATCGAGGGCGAACGGCTCAACGCATCGCTCGTGGGCGGCGCCGCCGCCGACTGGCTGGCCATCGACGGTCGCGGTGTGGGCACGTTCGACATCCGAATGACCCTTCGCACCGACGACGATGTCGTGGTGTACCTCGCCTACAAGGGCCGGGCCGATTGGTCCGGCGGCCTCGGCCGCGGACCGGTCTTCGTCGGCGCCGAGTTCGAGGCGGGGGACGATCGCTACGCCTGGCTCAACGGCCTGCACCTGTTCGGCCGGGGAGAGGTCGGCGAGGGCGGGCGGCTCGTCTACGAGTTCTACGAGGGCGTCTGAGCCCCTCTCGGCATGTGACAGAATGCACACCGTCCCGGTCGGGGTGACCGGGGTCCGCGTGCGCTGACCGCAGCGCCGAAGGGGGGAATCATGGAGTTCGCAGTCTTCCTGAACGGCTACATCCCGGGCCCGGCCGCCCACGACACCGATCTGCAGCATCTGTCGTACATGCGCGAGGCCGAGTACGCGATCTTCGCGGACAAGCACAACTGGAAGTACTGCTGGTTCGGTGAGCACCACTCGCTCACCGAGT
>CAYVUO010000071.1:0-10240 GCA_964454715.1 uncultured Bifidobacterium sp.
CGTCTCTACGAGGGCATGGCCGAGCGTGGCATCACCGGTGAGGTGGCCGATGCCATCTACGAGAAGTTGTCGGCCTTCGCCAACTACGGATTCCCCGAGAGCCACTCGGTGTCGTTCGCCTATCTCGTCTACGCCAGCTCGTACCTCAAGCGCTACTTCCCGGCTGCGTTCTGCGCCGGTCTGCTCGACGCGCAACCGATGGGCTTCTACGCGCCGCACACGCTGGTGGCCGATGCCCGTCGCCATGGTGTCGATGTCTGCACTCCCGACATCAATCTCTCGATCGTCGGTGCCTCACTCGACTGGCGCGGCGCGGCGCATGGCATCGATGCATTCCCCGTCGACGGTGTCGACGTGCCCCAACCGATGGTGCGACTCGGTCTCGCATCGGTGCGCTCCCTCGGCGACGAACTCGCGGCGGCCATCGTGTGCGAGCGCGAGCGCAATGGCCCCTATGCGTCGGTCGACGATCTCGCCCATCGGGTCGACATGCCCCGTCCCGCACTCGAGGCCCTGGCCACCGCGGGAGCGTTCGAACACTGCGGCGCGCATCTCGATCGTCGTCGCGCGTTGTGGTCGGCCGGTGCTGCGGCCCAGGGCGGCCCCGGTCGTCTGCCCGGCATCGTCACCGGCATCGAGGCCCCCACGTTGCCGGGGCTGTCGGAGCCGGAGTTGGCCGCCGCCGATCTGTGGGCCACCGGTGTGGCTCCCGGGCGTCATCCCACGGTGTACCTGCGTGACGAACTCGAGTCGATGGGGGTGCTCACCGCGGCAGGGCTCGGCGGGGCGAGGTCGGGATCGCGGGTGTTGGTGGGGGGAGTGGTCACCCATCGTCAACGTCCGGGCACGGCCAAGGGGGTCACCTTCCTCAACCTCGAGGACGAGACCGGGCTCATCAACGTGATCTGTTCGCCGGGGTTGTGGCAACGGCACCGTCGTCTGGCCCGCACCGCCACTGCGCTACTGGTGCGCGGCCGCCTGGAGCGGGCCGAGGGGGTCGTGAACATCATCGCCGAGCGACTCGAGCCCCTGCCCGTCATCGCCACCCATCGGTCGCGCGACTTCCGCTGAACCCCTCGTCGCCGGTGCACCGGTCCACCGATCCCACGACCCGCGGTCATACCATGACCCCGCTACGTCGTAGGACGGGAAGCGATCTCACGGAGGTGCGGGGATGCTCGCTCAGATGGTCACGATGACCCAGGACAGCATGAACGACATGATGGCCACGATGGACATGTCGCTGTCCGACGTGGACTACGAGATCTGGGACATGAAGGGCCTCAGCCTCGGCCTGCTCATCATCCGTGTCGTCGTCGGTCTCACGCTCGCGTCGCACGGCTACAACAAGATCTTCGGCGGCGGCAAGATCGCCGGCACCACCGGTTGGTTCGCGTCGATGGGCATGAAGATGCCGTTCGTCAACGCATGGATGGCCGCACTCACCGAGATCGGCGCCGGTCTGCTGCTCGCGCTCGGTCTGCTCACCCCGCTGGCTGCGGCCGGCATGATCGCGATCATGGTCGTTGCGCTCATCACGACGCACCGCAAGAACGGTTGGTACATCTTCAACGCCGGTGGTGGCATCGAGTACGTGGTCGTGCTGGCGGCGGTGGGTTTCGGCCTGGCCTGCACCGGCCCCGGCGAGTGGTCGCTCGACAACGCCTTCCACATCTACTGGGAGGGCGTGAACCCCGGTCTGCTCATCGCTGCGCTCGCCGGTGTCGGCGGTGCGCTGCTGCAGCTCGCAGTGTTCTGGCGTCCGCCGAAGGGCGAGTGATCAGGGCACGATCACGGCGCGGCCCTGCAGGGTGCCGCCCACCATGCGTCGGTACACCTCAGCGGCCTCGCTGAGGGGGTACCGCGTCGCATGCACCGAGAACCCGCCGGTGCGGGCGAGGGCGAGCAGTTCGCCCAACTCGGTGATCGATCCCCAGTAGGTGCTCGAGATGGAGCACTCGTAGGGGAAGGAGAAGAAGTTGAAGGGCAAGGTGCCGCCCCCGACGCCCACGACGGTGAGCGTGCCGAGTGGGGCGGCCACCGAGGCCGCGAGCGCGAGCGTGTCGTCGTAGCCGCAGATGTCGAGCACGAGTTCGGCGCCGCGACCGCCGGTGATGCCGCGGATCTCGGCGGTGGCCTCCGGTCCGGCGACGACGGTGTGGTCGGCACCGAGTCCGGCGACGACGGCGAGCGCCGATTCGCGCTGATCGACGCAGATCACCGTGGCTGGTGATAGCGCCTTGAGGAACTGCACCGCGAGATGGCCGAGACCGCCGGCGCCGATGACGACGACATGCGAACCAGGAACGAGCAGATGCAGTGATCGCTTGATCGCGTGGTACGGCGTGAGGCCGGCATCGGTGAGCGGCGCGGCGTCGGCCGGTTCCATGTCACCGAGCGGAACGAGATAGCGCGCCGCGGGCACGAGCAGGTACTCGGCCATGCCGCCGTCGACGCTGAGGCCGGGTCCCGACGCGCTGATGTTGAGGCAGTAGTTCTCCATGCCCTTGCGGCAGTTGGCGCACTGACCACAGCCCCATGCGCCGTAGACGGCGACGGGCGCGCCGACCTCGAGGCCGGGGGTGGGCACGGTGCCGGGCCCGAAGGCCTCGATCCATCCTGCGTTCTCATGGCCGAGCGTCATCGGCGTCTCGCGCACACCAGCGGCAGAGAACTCCATGAGGCTCACATCGCTGTGGCACGCACCGGCGCCGCCGATGCGGACGAGCACCTGGCCCGGCCCGGGGTCGGGCTGGCTCACGTCGTTGAGCGCAGTGGTGACATCGACGTCGGCGCTACCGCCGACCAACTGGAACGCCTTCATGGTCTCCCCCTCGTCCGGTCCCGACAGGGTAGGACGCCCGGGGAGGTCGCGCGTCAGCCCCGCTTGTAGGTGCCGTCGAACGTGGCGACCGCGGTGGCGCGGCGCATCACGGTGTCGACCGCGGCCCGGTCGGTGGCCTTCGACAGTGTCGATGGCTTGTCGAGCGCGTAGAGCGAGAACTGGTAGGTGTTCTGGCCGCTCGTCGGGCACGGGCCCCACCAACGTGCGCCGCCCGAGGAGTTCGTCAGCTCGACGGCACTGGGAGGCAAGGCCCCCTCCGGGAATGCGGTGGTCTTCACCGCGATGTTGGCGACGATCCACTGCGTCTGGCCCGCGACGTCACGGTCGGTGACGACGAGGAGGAACTCGATCGTGCCCGCGGGTGCGCCGGAGAAGGCGAGCGGGGGTGACGAATTGGCGCCGTCGCAGGTGAACTGCTTCGGGATCGCCTGACCGTTCGACCACGCTGATGAGGACAACGAGAAGCCACTCGTGATCGACGCACCGGGCTTGGCCGTGGTCGAGGTGGTGGACGTGCTCGTCGAGGTGCTGCCGTTGTTCTGTCGTGCCGGGGCGACGGCACCGGGCTTCGGATCGCGCAGCGCGCGTCCGCTGGTGCCGCATGCGGTGATGAGCGCGCCCACCAAGAGCAGGGCGATGATCGCGAGGGCTGGTCGGAGCTGGCGCATCGACGAGAGACTAGGTGCGGCACCTGCCCGCCGGGTGCCGGGGGCGGCCGGTAGCGTGCCCGCCATGGCCGACCGCTGTCTGCTCTCCGTGCACGCCCATCCCGACGACGAGGCCTCCAAGGGCGCGTCGACCGTCGCTCGCTACAAGTCGGACGATGTGCGCGCCGTGCTCGTCACCTGCACCGGTGGTGAGGAGGGCGACATCCTCAATCCCGTGATGGATACGCCCGAGGTGCGGGCCGATCTCCACGGTGTGCGCATGCGCGAACTCGAGCGTTCGGCAGCGTTGATCGGCTACGACGAGGTCGTGTTGCTCGGCTATCGCGATTCGGGGATGCCGGGCAGCGAGGCCAATGCCCGACCCGACGCATTCGCGAACGCACCGCTCGACGAGGCGGTCGCTCGTCTGGTGCGGATCATCCGAGCCGAGCGTCCGCAGGTGATCCTCACCTATGGCGACGATCAACAGGGATACCCGCATCCCGATCATCTGATGGTGCACGACATCTCGATCCCGGCCTTCGATCTCGCCGGTGATCCCGACTACCGACCCGATCTCGGTGATCCCTTCGCGCCTTCGAAGATGTACTGGAATGTGTGGTCTCGCGAGCGCATGGTCGCGATGCACGAGACCTTCCTCGAACTCGGACTCGAGTCTCCCTTCGGCGACGACTGGTTCTCGCGTCCATCGCACGACGATCGCATCACGACCCGGATCGACATCGCCGACTGGTTCGACGTGCGACTCGAGGCATTGTTGGCCCACGAGACGCAGGTCGATCCCGATTCGGCGTTCTGGTTCGGATTGCCGCGTGACATCGCCCGAACGATCCACCCGTGGGAGGAATTCATCCTCGGCCGGTCGCGAGTCGACACCACGATCCCGGAGTCCGACCTCTTCGCCGGGATCGTGCTGTGACCGCCCCCGCCGTGATGGTCGCCCGCCGCAGCGGCACCGCACGCACCGTCGTGGGGTCGGTGCTGCTCGTGTTGTGCGGTGTACTCGTCGTGGGCTCGGTGAGTGCGCGTTGGACGCGCAGCGCCATCCTCGACGACGCCACATGGAAGGCGACGAGCCGCGCGATCGTCACCGATGTCGCGGTGCAGGAGGAGGTGGCCGACGACATCTCGGCACAGATCGTGGAGGTCGTCGGAGTGCAGCGCTTCCTCGGCCAGGTGCTCCCCGGCGGCCTCGGTGCACTGTCGGGTACTGCCACCGACCTCGCCACTCAGGCCCTCTCGAAGGCGATGCAGCAGGTCGTCACGACCGATGTGTTCCTGACGGTGTGGGACGCTGCGGTCGAGGCCGCACATTCCCAGTTCGTCGACGCAGTCGAAGGTGACGGGGGTGTCACCACCATCGGCGACGGTGGCATCTACCTCGATCTCGGTGGCGGGGTGGGTGTGGTGCAGAGGTTCCTGTCGTCGAAGGGCATCGACTGGCTCAATTCCGTCGACACGAATTCCATCGACGTGCGCATCCTGCTGGTCGACGCGCCCGGTCTGCAGAGGGCCAAGGATGCCGTGCGCGTGCTCGATGTGCTCGTGTGGGCGCTTCCGATCGCCGCCATCGTCTCCCTCGCCTCCGGTCTGCTGATCGCCCGACGTCGGCTCGTGGCCATCGCTGCCGGTGGTGTCGGCATGGTGCTCGGTGCACTCGGCGTGTGGGCCCTGACGAGCGCGAGCCGTTCGGTGGTGACCGATGAACTCACCGGGGGACTGCTCGGTCGGGCCACGGCCAAGGTGATCGTCGACGAGGTCACCGGCTCCCTCGACGGGCGTCTGCTCGCCGCCGGCATCATCGGCGTCGTCATCACGGTCGTCGCCGTGATCGTGTCGATCATGTGGCCCCGTCGCTCCGGGCACGATGCCGCGCCTCCGGCACCGCCGTCATCGCCTGCGCCGGCATCTCCCTCTCCGATGAACACCGATCCGTTCTCCGGAAGCATGCCGTCGTCGCCGCCCACGATGCCGAGCGCATGACCGATCGTTCACTCCTCGGTGCCCACCGCATCGACGAACTCGTCGAACTCGTGGCGCTCGCCGCGGGTGGTGAGGATCTCTCGGGCGACGAACTCCTCACGGCCTGCCACGAGCAGGCCGATGCAGTGTTCGTGGCCGATGACCGCGGTGATGCGGTGTCGCTCGGTGTGGGCCGGGCCGCCAGCGGGGAGCTCGTCGCCGTCGTGCGCCTGCTCGTCGTCGCCCCCGATGCTCGGCGCACGGGTCGGGCGCGCGAACTGCTGCGTCATGCGCTGGAGTGGGCCGCCGAACGCGGCGCGGTGCGACTCGAACTCGGCGGAGCACTTCCCTTCGCGCTGTGGCCCGGAGTTCCCATCGACTCGGCCCTCCTCGATCTGGCCTCGAGTGAAGGTTTCGATGTGGGTGAGGAACGATCGATGTGGGCCGTTCCCAATCGCTTCCGGGCCGAGCAACCGGCCGGTGTGGTGATCCGACGCGCCGTGCGCGATGACGATGTCATGGCCGTCACGTTGCACGCCTCTGCCCGCTGGCCCCGACTCTCCGACGAGATCGCACGGGCGCTCGAACACGGCACGTGCCATGTGGCGTTCGTCGACGGCACCACCGACATCGTCGGACTGGCCACGCACTCGATCACACGTGCCACCTGGGCGGGCCCGATCGTCGTCGACGACTCATGGCGACGGCGCGGTGTGGGTGCGGCCCTGCTCGGTCAGTTGTGTCGCGACCTGATGATCGCCGAGTTCCCGAGACTGATCGTGGCCGAGGCCGATGAGGGCGCCGAGTCGTTCCTCCGGTCGGCCGGCGCCACACCTGCCGGAGCGTGGCGTCGAGTCAGCCGGACGATCGACTAGAGCCCGCGGCGCTGCAGTTCGCGCAGTTCGCGGTAGCCGATGAGCACCGCGCCCGAGCGCTCGATGCGATCGCGGAGCGACGCGTCACACACGAGATCGAGGTCGTCGACCCGCGCCTTCCAATCGGTGCCGATGGCGCGCAGTTCGGGAGTGTCGATGGCGGGATGCACGTAGAGCTCGGTCACACCAGCCCTGAGTTGGTCGAAGGTGGCGTCGAACGCAGCGCGACTGCCGACGCCGCCGACGTACACGAAGTGATCGGGGCTGACGATGCCCTCCTCGGCAGCGAGCCGTCGGAACGGGAAGCCGATCGATCGCTCGGTCGACGCCCCCGACAGGCGCAAGGGGAGTGCGAAGTCGACAGCGAGGTCGAGATAGATGTCGAAGAACTCGGGGCGCAGTTGCAGTGCGCCCATGTGCGAGTCGAGATGGGTGACGTCGAAGCCCCACAGGATCGCCCGCTCCACCTGGGCTCGGCATTCGCGACGTGCCTCGTCGAGATCGGCGTGATCCCACAGGTCGGCGACGGTTCGGGGGAAGCCGCCGTCGCCGTCGAGGAGCGAGGGTGCCTGGGTGATGGGGCCCCATCGGTAGTGGTCGAACTCGGCGTTGAGGGTGAGATGCACGCCGACGTCCTCACCACGGAAGTCGGCCGTGGCCTCGCGTGCCCAGGGGCACGGCACCATCAGGGTGGCGGAGGTGACCACTCCCTCGCGCAGCGACTGGTACACGCCGACGTTGGAGGCGTGGCAGAGCCCGAGGTCGTCACCGTTGATGATGACGAGGCGGGTGTCGGCGTCGTGGCCGAGTCGTTCGGCGAGGGTGGGCACGAGGAGAACGCTAGTGCCCGGTGCACGCCGACCACAGGCCCAAGCCAGCGGCTCGGGCCGAGTCGACCGCAGCGCGGATCTCGGCCGCGTGGGCGGTGTTGGGAGCGATCGAGAGCACCTCGGCGTAGCCCTCGGCGGCCAGCTGCAGGTTGACGAACAGGCCGTCGTCGACCCGCGTCACGTACGCGAGCAGACGGCCATAGGTGTCGCGCAGTTCGCTGTCGGGCACGACCTCGACCACCGTGCCCTTCGGCAACAACTCACGCGTGCGGGCGGAGGCCTCGGGGCCGAAGCAGCCGACGGGGCGTCGCGGGTCCTTCGTCTCGGGAGTGTCGATGCCGATGAGTCGCACCGTCTCGACCTCGCGCCCGATGCGCACGTGCACCGTGTCGCCATCGACGACCGACACCACGGTGGGCACCGTGGCGAATGGCGTGCGGTCGGTCGACACGGCGCGTGCGAGGAGTGCGGTGGCTGCGGCGAGCGCACACAGGGCGAAGGCGCTGAGCGCGCGGTCGATGCGTCGTCGGGTTCGCCGACGAGGGCGATGCGGTGGTGTGGCTGCGACGTTGGACGACGTCGTACGGGCATGACGCATGTCGTGCTCCGGTGGTTCGGGAGTTCACGGCCGCGTCGGCGGCAAGGGGAGCGTCAGATGCGCTCGAGCAGGGTGCCGGTGCCGAGACCGCCACCGCAGCACATGCTCACGATGGCGCGATCGGCGCCCGTGCGCTGCAGTTCGTGCACCGCCTTGGTGAGCAGGATCGAACCGGTGCCACCGAGGGGATGGCCGAGGGCGATGGCGCCGCCATTGGGGTTGACGCGGGTCGGATCGACCGAGAGTTCCTTCTGCCACGCCAACACGACCGACGCGAACGCCTCGTTGATCTCGAACAGATCGATGTCGTCGACCGTGAGCCCATTGCGCTCGAGCAGGTGACGAGTGGCGTCGATGGGGCCGGTGAGCATGAGCACGGGATCGACGCCCACGAGGCAGGTGTCGCCGATGCGGGCGAGCGGGCGCAGGCCCTCGGCCGCGGCGCGCTCGGCGGTCATCATCAGCACTGCGCCGGCGCCGTCGGAGATCTGCGATGAGGACCCGGCGGTGTGCACACCACCTTCGCCCATCACCGGCTTGAGCGAAGCGAGTGACTCGAGCGTGGTCTCGCGCAGGCCCTCATCTCGAGCCACATGGTGCGTGGTGCCGATCGGCTTGCCCTCGTCGTCGAGGTCGGGGGCATCGATTGCGACGAGTTGTGTGGCGAAACGATCCTCGGACCAGGCCTGTGCTGCCAGGCGCTGCGAGCGCTCACCGAACGCGTCGGCGTCGGCGCGGGTGATGCCCCACTTCTTCGCGATGCGTTCGGCGCCCTCGAACTGGCTCGTGTACTCGTAGAGCTCGAAGTACGACTTGGGGATGGGCGACCCGAGCCCCTGGCCCTTCGCCGTGTTGGAACCCATCGGCACGCGACTCATCACCTCGACACCGCCGGCGACGGCGCTGTCGATGACACCGGCAGCGATGAGCGCGTAGCCGATGTCGGCGGCCTGCTGGCTGGAACCGCACTGGGTGTCGACCGTGGTGGCTGCGACCTCGAGCGGGAGGCCGGCGTCGAGCCATGCGGTGCGAGCGACGTTGAACGCCTGCATGCCGACTTGGTTGACGCAACCGCCGACGACCTGACCGATCGAGGCAGGGTCGACACCGGTGCGGTCGAACAGTGCACGGAACGGCTGCGACAGCAGTCCGGCGGAGTGGGCGGTGGACAGGCCGCCGTTGCGACGCCCGACGGGCGTGCGAACGGCGTCGACGATGACGACCTCGGGACGGTTCATGGACTGGAGCGTACGCCGGCCACCGGCCGGCGACTCAGGCCGCCGTGCTCACGGGCGCGGCCTCGACCTCACCCCGGGCGAGCGCGTTGGCCCGGCGGGCCTCGTCGAGGGCGGCGCGGGCCAGGGCGATGCCGGTGAGGGCGCGGCGCCGGGTGAGCTCGTCGATGCGCCAGTCGTGATCGAGGTCGGGACGGCCGGGCGGAGTGATGGACGAGTGGGCCGAGGAGTTGCTGCGTCGTGTGCTCATGGGGCCATGGTGGCGACGGGGTGTGACAGTGCGGGGTCGAGGGGGGTGACCCCTACGATGACCCCGTGGACTCCTCCGAATGGTTGGGCATCAGACCCACCCACAACCCCATGCGCTGGTACCTGCCGGTCACCCCCGGCATCTGCTCCGGCCTCGGCAGTCTGTTCGGAGGATGCGCCCTCGGTGCCGCCATCGACGTGCTCGAGTCGGTCACCGAGCGACCCATCGTGTGGGCCTGTGCCCAGTACCTCAACTACACCACGCCCCCGTCGGTGGTCGACCTCGACGTCATCATCGAGGCGTCCGGTCGCACCACCACCCAGGCGCGGGTGATGGGGCACGTGGGTGACACGCCCATCTTCACCGTCAACGCCTCGCTCGGCGCGCGCGACATGGTCGAGGAGGGTCAATGGGTCGAGATGCCCCATGTGGCCCCGCCGTCGCAGTGCCCTCCGCGCGAATACACATGGGACACCGGCGACACGATCTCGAGTCGGCTCGAACAGCGCGTCGCGCTCGAAGCACCCGGCACCGGCCGCACGATGTTGTGGACACGCGTACCCGACCTGCTCGAGATGTCGGCGGCCGGGCTGGCCGTGCTGGGCGACTACGTGCCGATGGGCATCGGACAGGCCGTGACCTCCGAGATCAACTCCAACAGTCTCGACAACACGCTGCGCGTGGTGAAGGTCGTGCCCACCGACTGGGTGCTCGTCGACGTCCGGGCCGAAGCCGTCACGCGTGGTTTCGGACACGGTCATCTCTACCTTTGGTCCGAGGACGGCACCCTCATGGGCACGGCGAGTCAGTCGGTCATGATCCGTCCATGGAAGGCACGTTGATGGCTCCCTACCGCGGTTTCGGCCTGACGATTCCACTCGAACGGCTCCGGCTGCACGCGCAGCGCGAACTCATCGCCGAGTTGCCCGACCTCGGCTACACCGATGTGTGGTCGGCCGAGACCGATGGCGTCGACG
>CAYVUO010000072.1:0-10198 GCA_964454715.1 uncultured Bifidobacterium sp.
GCAGGGGCTGTCATGGGTGTCGAGGTCGCCGATCACCCAGCCGCCGCCATGGAAGAACACCGTGACGGGCAGACCGGCCTCATCGCTCGGGCGATAGATGCGAACGGGGATCTCACCGGCCGGACCGGGAATGGTGCGATCGGTGATGCTCGCGAGTTCGATCGGACTCGGCATCGCCGTCATGCCCATGCGCGAACGCAGTTCCTGCGGCGTCATGCCATCGAACGTGAAGCCGGAATCGGCCATGAGGTCGAGGATGACCTTCGCCTGCGGATCGAGTGCCATGTGAGTTCCCCCTTCGTAGAGAGCGTCACTGTGGCACAACGGCGGTCGGTCGTGCGCCCCGCCGCTGGTGGCGGTTCAGAGTCCGAGCAATGCGGGGAGTTGCGCGTGGTCATCGACCACGTGATCGGCCTCGGGACCATGTGACGGGTCGTCGTCGGTGACGCCCCGATAGCGGAGCGCGAGCATGCCCATGCCCAGTGCGCCGGCGACATCGGTGCGACGCAGGTCGCCGATGTGTGCGGCTCGCTCGGGATCGATGCCGCCCAGGCCGGCGAGCGCATGTTCGAAGATCACCGGATCGGGCTTGTAGGTGCCGACCTCGTCGGAGAACGACCAGTGGTCGAACAGGTCGAGCACACCGTGGTCGGCGAGGTAGTGACGCAGCACGTCCGACGGCGTGAGCCCGACATCGCACACGATCCCGACGCGCAGACCGGCTTCCTTCAATGCCGTGATCGTCGGCACGATGTTGTCGGTCAGCCGCAGTCGCATCGCGCGGGGCGCTGCGAGATACGCATCGACGACGCCAGCGCGAACCGTCTCGTCATCGTGCCCGAGTACGTCGAGCACCGTGTGTGCGGCGTGCTCGCCCGTGAACTGCTCGCCCCTCGACCACGCGGCGTCGAATCGCGTCCACGCCTCGTCGAACGCGGCATCGATCACGTCATCGTCGTGATGATGTCCATGCTCGGTGAGCACGTGTGCGATGGCGATCCGACGTTGCACACGCGTCGCGGCCGTATCGGCGCGGACCAGCGTGTCCCAGAAGTCGAAGGTGACGGCGTCGAACCTGCGGCCGGTCACGAGCGAGCGCGGATGACTCCGTCGGCGATGGCTGCCTTCGCTGACGCCTCCGCGACGAGCGGCGCGACTCGACGATCGAACACCGACGGGATGACGTGATCGGGAGCGAGCTCGGCGTCGGAGACCGTCGACGCGATCGCGAGGGCCGACGCGACCTTCATGTTCTCGGTGATCTGCGTGGCGCCGACATCGAGCGCGCCGCGGAAGATGCCCGGGAAGCAGAGCACGTTGTTGATCTGGTTCGGGAAGTCGCTGCGGCCGGTGGCCATGACGGCCACGACACCAGCGGCCTCCTCGGGCCGGATCTCGGGATCGGGATTGGCCATCGCGAACACGATGGGATGGGGAGCCAGCGACTTCACGGCATCGCGGCCGATGAGGTTGGGACCGCTCACACCGATGAACACATCGGAGCCCGGCATGAGCTGCCCGAGTGAACCCTTGCGTCGATCGGTGTTCGTGTTCTCGGCGAACCACTGCTTCGCCACGTTGAGGTTGCCGCGGCCGTCGTAGACGGCGCCCTCACGGTCGACGCCGATGATGTTGCGCACGCCGGCGTTCATGAGGATCTTGGAGATCGCCACGCCCGCAGCGCCGACACCGGCGATGACGACGGTGAGGTCCTCCATGCGCTTGTCGACGATCTTCAGCGAGTTCATGAGCGCGGCGAGCGTGACGACGGCGGTGCCGTGCTGATCATCGTGGAACACCGGGATGTCGATGAGTTCCTTGAGACGATCCTCGACCTCGAAGCACACCGGTGCGGCGATGTCCTCGAGGTTGATGCCACCGAAGCTCGGAGCGATGTTCTTCACGGTCTCGACGATGGCGTCGGGATCCTTGGTGTCGAGACAGATCGGGAATCCGTCGATGCCGGCGAACTCCTTGAACAGCAGGGCCTTGCCCTCCATCACGGGCATCGCGCCGAGCGGACCGATGTCGCCGAGACCGAGCACGGCCGTTCCGTCGCTGACGATGGCGACGGTGTTCTTGCGGATCGTGAGGTCGTGCGCGCGCAGCGGATCGGCCTCGATCGCCTTGCACACTCGGGCGACACCGGGCGTGTACGCCATCGAGAGGTCGTAGCTGTCGTTCACGGCGATGCGACTGATGACGTCGATCTTGCCGCCCTGGTGGATGGCGAACGTGCGGTCCTCCCACTCGAGCAGCTCGACGCCCTCGACACCGCGCACGGCATCGAGCACCTGCTGCTGATGGGCCTCACTCGAACAGTGCACGACGAGGTCCTCGTCGAGCTCCGACTTGCGGGCGGTGAAGCCCTCGAGCGACCAGATGTTTCCCCCGACCGATCCGATGGCCGCCGCGAGGCGACCGAGCGAGCCGGGGGTGTTGTCGAGTCGCACCCTGATGCGGATGCTGAATGCGGCGGTGGTGGTGTCAGCCATGGTCCGCAGACGCTAAGCGGTCCGCTCGGGACCCGCCCAATCCGCCGGAAGCCGTGGCCCCGGCGACCCCTGGGTCAGGCGCCCTCGTAGTCGAAGCCGAGTTCGGGAGCGGTCACGAGGGCATGGAACGCCACTCCCTCGGCCTCGGCCATCGCCCGACACGTGCCACCCCGGTCGACGATCACGAGCACCATCACTGGCTCGGCGCCGAGTTCGCGCACGACCTTCACGGCCTCCATGGGCGAGGTGCCACGGGTGACGGTGTCCTCGGTGATGACGACCTTGTCACCCGGCTCGAGCGCACCGGCGAGACGACCGGCGACGCCGTGGTCCTTCGCCTCCTTGCGGATGGAGAACGAGCGCAGAGCGCGACCCCGGGTCGCGCCGACCGCGGCGATGCCGAAGGCCACGGGATCGGCGCCAGCGGTGAGACCACCGATGGCGGTGACGTCATCGGGGATGGCGGCGAGCGCGAGGTCGGCGACGAGCAACAGGCCGTCGGCGCGGCACATCGTCTGCTTCGAGTCGATGAACCAAGAACTCTTGCGACCTGACTTGAGTGTGAAGTCCCCGGTACGCACCGAATGCGCGAGCAGGTGATCGATCAGGGCACGTTGTGTGTCGCTCATCGCAAGTCGACCGTTCCGTCGCCCTTCACGATGCGCCCGACGATCGAGGCGCGATGACCGGCGGCTCGCGCCGTGTCGAGGGCCTTGAACGACTCGCGCTCGGGCACGACCACGACCATGCCGAGACCCATGTTGAAGACCTTGAACATCTCATCCTCCGCCACCGAACCGAGACGCTGGATCTCGGCGAAGATCTCCGGTGTCTCCCATGTGCCGAGTTCGACCTCGGCCGCTGTGCCATGCGGGAGCACCCGGTTGAGATTGCCCGGGATGCCGCCACCGGTGATGTGCGCAACACCGCGCACATCGACGGCGCGTTGCAACGCGGCGATGGCCGGCGCATAGATCACCGATGGCGCGAGGAGCTCGTCGGCGAGCGAGTGACGAGCACCCGCATACGCGGGACCGTCGAGCGGGAGACCTGCTCGTTCGAGGAGTACGCGGCGCGCGAGCGAGTAGCCGTTCGAACGCAGATTCGTGGACGGCAGACCGATGAGCACGTCACCGGGAGCGATGGTGGATCCGGTGATGAGTCCGTCGCGCTCTGCAACTCCGACGGCGAAACCCACGAGATCGAACTCACCGGGCTCCATCGCGCCGGGGTGCTCGGCCATCTCGCCGCCGATGAGGCTGCACCCGGCCTGTCGACATCCCTCGGCCACACCCTCGACCAACTCGTCGATGTGATCGGGATCGAGTCGACCGACGGCGATGTAGTCGAGGAAGAAGAGTGGCTCGGCCCCCTGGCACACGAGGTCGTCGACGCACATGGCGACGAGATCGATGCCGATCGAGGTGAAACGACCCGTGGCCTGGGCGACGAGCGCCTTGGTGCCGACGCCGTCGGTGGACGACACGAGCACGGGCTTGCGGTACTTCTCGAGGTCGAGCGCGAACAGTCCGCCGAAGCCACCGATGTCGCCGATGACCTCCGGACGGAATGTCGATCGCACATGCGACTTGATGCGCTGCACGGCCTCCTCGCCGGCGTCGATGCTGACACCGGCGTCGGCGTAAGTCTCGCCCTTCGTCGTGTCGTCAGTCATCGGCATCCTCGTTGCCGAAGACGAGCGCGTCCTGCGCCGGCAGTTGCGCGCTCACATCGAACGCACTGGCCAAGGTCGAGTGCACCTCGACCGGCGTGCCGCCCGATTCGAGGAGGTGCTTGGTGAGTGAGTCGGGCACGGCGACGGGATACTCACCAGTGAGGCATGCGTCGCAGAAACCAGCGCCGACCGTGCCGGTGGCGGTCACCAGTCGATCGAGCGCGAGATACGCGAGCGTGTCGACGTTGAGGTATTCACGGATCTCGTCGACCGTCATGTTCGCGGCGAGGAGCTCACCGCGGGTGCCGGTGTCCATGCCGAAGAAGCACGGCCACTTGTAGGGCGGCGAAGACACGCGCATGTGCACCTCGGCCGCGCCCGCTTCGCGCAGCATCGAGACCATCGCTCGGGTGGTGGTGCCACGCACGATCGAATCGTCGACGACGACGAGACGACGGCCGGCGATGTTGTCGCGCAGCGGATTGAGCTTCATGCGCACGCCGAGCGCACGCATCTGCTGATTGGGCTCGATGAAGGTGCGGCCGATGTAGCGGTTCTTGACCAGACCCTGACCGAACGGGATGCCCGACGCGCGGGCGAAGCCCTCAGCCGCTGGGATGCCCGATTCGGGCACGCCCATGACGAGATCGGCCTCGACCGGCGCTTGATCGGCGAGTTGCTCTCCCATGCGGATGCGGGCCTGGTGCACGCTCTGGCCGTAGAGACGCGTGTCGGGACGGGCGAAGTACACGAACTCGAACAGACACAACTTGGGATCGACGACGCTCGCGTCGAAGGCACGGATCGATCGGTACCCGGTCTCGTCGATGACGATCATCTCGCCGGGTTCGAGTTCGCGCACGAGATGGGCACCGACGACATCGAGCGCAGGGCTCTCCGAGGCCAACACCCAACCCGTGGGGAGCTTGCCCAGACACAGCGGACGGAATCCATGCGGATCACGAACACCGATGAGGCGGTGCTCGTCCATCGCCACGACCGAGAACGCGCCCTCGAGCCGAGGGAGGACGGCGAGCATGGCGCCCTCGAGCGCACGCGGATCGTCGTCGTAACCGGACGCGCCGAGTTCCTGGGCGAGCAGCTCGGCCATGACCTCACTGTCGGACGACACCGTGCCGGGGAGCATGCCGAGTTCCTCGGCGAGCTCGGCAGTGTTCACGAGGTTGCCGTTGTGCGCGATCGCGACGGTATGACGACCGACATCGCGGTAGACGGGCTGCGCGTTGAACCACACGCTCGACCCGGTCGTCGAATAGCGCGTGTGACCGATCGCGATGTGGCCCGTGAGCGCGGCGAGCGTGCGATCGTCGAACACCGTCGCGACGAGGCCCATGTCCTTCACGATCGTGACGGTGTGACCATCGCTCACCGCCATGCCTGCGGATTCCTGTCCGCGATGCTGCAACGCGTAGAGGCCGAGGTACGTCAGATGTGACACGGGCTGTCCCGGAGCATGCACCCCGAAGACACCGCACGCCTCCTTCGGCGTGTCGTCGTCAGCGTCGATCACCCGTCCATCGTACCGGTGCGGCGGGGCACCGGGATCATGGTCCGCGGTCAACCCTGGGTCGTTCCGGATCCGAGGGTCGAGGGAAGACGATCACGCCATGCGGTGATCGCGTCGGCGAGCGGAACATCGAGGAGACCCTTCACCGCGATGCGATCACCACCGGCCACACCGATGCGCGACAGCGGAACACCGGCTTCGTTGCAGATGTTCTCGATCGTCGTGACCTGTTCGGGGTCGACGCACACGACGACCCGGGACGGCGACTCCGAGAACAGCTCCACGGCATCAGCGACTCGGGCCACCGACACACCGATGCCGCTTCGTACCGCCATCTCGGCGAGCGCGAGGCCGAGGCCGCCCGACGAGACGTCGTGAGCACCTCGCAACAGTCCGCCGGAGACCAGTCGACGCACGACATCGGCCACGGCGAGATGGTGCGCGGGGTCGAGGGCAGGAAGACGACCTCCGCGATGTCCGCGCTCGCGGGCCCACAGCGAACCGGAGAGTTCGGGCTGGGTGACGCCGATGAGCAGCAGGCGGCCGCCCTCGACGAGGTTCACACCGGGCGGACGATGATCGAGACGGTCGACGAGACCGAGCATGCCCACGACGGGGGTGGGGTCGATGTCATGGCCCTGCGACTCGTTGTAGAGACTGACGTTGCCACCGATGACTGGCACGTCGAACGATCGACAGGCCTCGGCCATGCCGTCGATGGCCTCCGACAGCTGCCACATCACCTCGGGATGCTCGGGGTTGCCGAAGTTGAGGCAGTTGACGACGGCGAGCGGACGGGCGCCCACCACGGCGAGGTTGAGCAGTGACTCGGCGACGGTGAGGGCTGTGCCCTGACGCGGATCGACCGCGCACCAACGATGGTTGCCGTCGGTGGTGAGGGCCATGCCCCTACCCGTGTCAGCGGCGGTGTGTGGATGCTTGAGGCGCAGCACGGCGGCATCACCACCGGGACCCTCGACCGTGTTGAGGAACAACTGGTGGTCGTACTGCGACCACACCCAACGCGTATCGGTGAGCATCGCGAGCAGTTCGCCAGCAGCGTCGGTGCTCGACGGCATCGGATCCGCAGCGAGCGTGCGCGTGGATTCGTCGAAACCGCTGGGTGCTGAGCGCGGACGGTCGTAGAGCGGGGCATCCTCGTGCAACGACGCAGCGGGAACGTCGGCCAACACCTCACCATCCCAACCGTCGAGGATGCGCAGGCGACCTCCGTCGTGATCACCGGTGGCGGGACCGGGCGTGACGCGACCGATGACCGCAGCTCGCACCTCCCACCGTGCGCAGATCTCGAGCACGGCATCGAGACCCGCGGGTTCGACGATGGCGAGCATGCGCTCCTGCGATTCGGAGGTCATCACCTCGAACGGTTCCATGCCCGGCTCGCGGCGCGCGATGGCGTTGATGTCGACGTCCATGCCCATGCCGCCGCGACTCGCGGTCTCCGACGTCGCGCATGTGAGGCCGGCACCGCCGAGATCCTGGATGCCGACGACGAGGCCGGCGTCGAGCAGTTCGAGACAGGCCTCGATGAGACGCTTCTCCTCGTAGGGATCGCCGACCTGCACCGACGGACGCTTGTCGGCGTCGCTCTCGTCGTCGGAGAAACCGGCCGACGCGAGCACGCTCACACCACCGATGCCGTCGCGTCCGGTGCTCGAACCGAGCAACACCGCGAGGTTGCCCACGCCCGTGGCCTGACCGAGTACGAGACGTTCGGTGGGCAGCACACCGAGGCACAGCACGTTGACGAGCGGATTGCCGGTGTAGGTCTCGTCGAAGACCGTCTCACCACCGATGTTGGGGACACCGACCGAGTTGCCGTAACCCGACACACCGCTGACGACGCCCTCGGCGATCCATCGACTGCGGGCATCGTCGAGCGGGCCGAAGCGCAACGGATCCATCAGCGCGATCGGCCGCGCTCCCATCGTGAAGATGTCGCGCAGGATGCCGCCGACGCCGGTGGCCGCGCCCTGATAGGGCTCGATGGCCGAGGGGTGGGCGTGGCTCTCGATGCGCAACGCCGCGGCGATGCCGTCACCGACGTCGACCACTCCCGCGTTCTCTCCCGGGCCCACGAGCACCCATGGGGCTTCGGTGGGGAGTCGCTTCAGGTGGATGCGCGACGACTTGTAGGAACAGTGCTCGGACCACATGACGGCGAACATCGCCAGCTCGAGGTGGTTGGGCTCTCGGCCCAGGATCCGCCGGATGTCGTCGTACTCGGTATCGGTGAGCCCCAACGAGCGGTGGATCGCTTCCTCCATCGCACGCACGCTAGTGCGCGGTCGATGCCCGGGAGAGCAGGAAACACCGTGCTTCCTGGCACACGTTGTCGCCCCGCGGAGGGTGTGGTGGACTCGCGCCCATGACGATGGCCGAGACCACCGAGACCCCGAAGCGGAAGGGCGTGAAGCCCGGCACGATGACGGACGAGCACAAGGCCGCGCTCGCACTCGGTCGCGACCAGGGTCTCAAGGTCAAGAAGTACCTCGAGTACGTCGCCAACAATCGACCCAAGCGCGGACGCAAGCGCACCGTCGAGACGATCAACGCCGAACTGCTCGACGTTCGCCGTCGCATCGTCGACGCCGATCCGCTCGAACGACTCGAACTCGTGCAGAGGCGTCTCGACCTCGAGGCCGAGCTGAACGGTTCTGCCGATCCCGACGACTTCGCCGCCACCGAGAAGGCGTTCATCGAGGTCGCGAAGTCCTATTCGCAGCGCAAGGGCATCAGCGAAGCGGCATGGCGCGAACTCGGTGTGTCGACAACCGTGCTGCGCAAGGCCGGCATCTTCTCGAAGTGACGCCGAGCGCCACTCGCGCTCAAGCGACGATCGAGCTCAAGAGCGGTAGGCCGTCGGTGCTGCCCAGCAGTTCGCTGATGGCGCGCTCGGGGTGGGGCATGAGACCGACGACGTTGCGCAGCTCGTTGCACACACCGGCGATGTCGTCGGTGGAGCCGTTGGGGTTGTCCACGTAGCGCAGCACGACCATGTCGTTGTCACGCAAGTACGCCAGCGTGGCCTCGTCGCAGGTGTAGTTGCCCTCGAAGTGGTTGATCGGTACCCGCAGCACGTCGCCGACGTTGGCACCGCGGGTGAGCACCGAGTTCGTGGATTCGACTCGCAACTCCGCCGGGCCACAGACGAACTTGAGACCGCTGTTCTTCTGCAGGGCACCGGGCAGCAGTCCCGCCTCGGTGAGCACCTGGAAGCCGTTGCAGATGCCGACGACGGGACCACCGGCGGCAGCGAATGCCGAGACGGCCTGCATCACCGGAGAGAAACGCGCGATGGCACCGGGGCGCAGGTAATCGCCATGTGCGAATCCGCCGGGCACGACGACGGCATCGACATCCCTCACCGTCTCGTCACCGTGCCACAGCAACTCGGGCTGACCCCCGACGAGGGCCATGGCCTCGACGACATCGTGTTCGCAGTTCGAACCGGGGAAGACGACGACCCCGACGCGACGACTCACGCCGTGACCGCCGGGGTGATCGTCACGATCGCATCCTCGATCACCGGGTTGGTGAGGAATCGCGCGCACAGGTCGTCGACCTCGGCGCGTGCTGTGGCCTCGTCGGCAGCTTCGAGCTCGAAGCGGATGCACTTGCCGACGCGCACGCCGCTCACTCCGCCGAATCCGAGTGTGGGCATGGCCCGTTCGATGGTGGAACCCTGCGGATCGGAGATCCCGGGACGAAGTCGCACCTCGACCTGCACTGAGAACGTCATGGGTTCATGCTCCCACACGCGCACGCGGCGCGAGGGCGACGATGGTCACCCGTTCCAGTCGGCGAACGATCGACCGGTGATGCGCTCGTACGCATCGATGTAGCGAGTGCTCGTGGTCGACACCACCTCGGGCGGCAGCGGCGGCGGAGGCGGCTGCTTGTCCCAATCGAGACCGTCGAGGTAGTCGCGCACGGGCTGCTTGTCGAACGACGGCGGCGTCGAACCGGGCTGCCATGCATCGGCCGGCCAGAACCGTGACGAGTCGGGGGTGAGCACCTCGTCGGCGAGCACGAGCTCACCGTCGACGAGACCGAGTTCGAACTTGGTGTCGGCGATGAGGATGCCCCGCTCCGCCGCCCATTCGGCACCACGGGTGTAGAGCTCGATCGACACGGCGCGAGCCCGCTCGGCCAGATCGGGGCCGATCAGTTCGACGGCTTGCTCGAACGAGATGTTCTCGTCGTGGCCCTCGGCCGCCTTGGTCGAGGGCGTGAACACCGGCTCGGGCAGCTTCGACGACTCGAGCAGACCCTCGGGGAGGCGCTGGCCGTGCATGGTGCCGCTGGTGCGGTACTCCTTCCAGGCCGAACCGGTGAGGTAGCCCCGCACGACGCACTCGACGGGCAGCATGTCGAGGGCCGTGACGACCATCCCGCGGCCCTCGGTCTCGGCGGGCGGGGTCTCGCCGTCGATGAGGTGGTTGGGGAGGGGTCGCCCGCCGTCGGCGCCGGACAGCT
>CAYVUO010000073.1:0-218 GCA_964454715.1 uncultured Bifidobacterium sp.
TCGGCGTCGGCATCGGCCGGGGCAGCGGTGCCACCCACGCCGGTGAGGTCGAGCACGTCCTCGACCCACTTGGTGGAGTGCTTGCCCTCGACGAAGTCGGAGTGCTCGAGGATGGCGATGTCCGCCGGGATCGTGGTGGCGATGCCGTCGATGCGGAACTCACGGAGCGCGCGCAGCGTGCGGCGGATCGCGGTCTCGCGGTCGGCGCCCCAGCAGAT
>CAYVUO010000073.1:240-1118 GCA_964454715.1 uncultured Bifidobacterium sp.
ACTGGCTGACGGTGTCACCCGATTCGTAACCGCCGTCCCAACGCGTTCCGAAACCGGCGGGAGCGACGAGCTTGGCGATGTGACCGGGGGAGGGGAGGAAGCGGCCGCCGGCGGGATCCTCGGCGTTGATGCGGATCTCGATGGCGTGGCCCGAGAGTTCGATGGACTCCTGGGTGAACGACAACGGCAGACCCGACGCGACGCGGATCTGCTCGGCCACGAGGTCGATGCCCGACACCATCTCGGTGACGGGGTGCTCGACCTGCAGACGGGTGTTCATCTCGAGGAAGTAGAACTCGCCGTCCTGGAAGAGGAACTCGACGGTTCCGGCGTTGACGTAGCCACAGGCCTTGGCCACCTTGACCGCGGCCTCGCCCATGGCTTGGCGCACCTCGGCGGGGAACGCCGGCGCCGGGCTCTCCTCGACGAGCTTCTGGTGACGACGCTGGGCCGAGCAGTCGCGTTCGGCGACCCACACGCAATTGCCATGCGTGTCGGCGATGATCTGCATCTCGATGTGGCGGGGCCAGGTGAGGTAGCGCTCGACGTAGCACTCGTCACGGCCGAAGCCCTTGAGGGCCTCGCTCTGCGCCGACTCGAACGCCTCGGCGGCTTCCTCGGCGGAGCGAACGACGCGCATGCCGCGACCGCCACCGCCGTACGCGGCCTTGATGGCGACGGGCCAACCGTGCTGCTCACCGAACGCGATCACCTCGGACGCATCGTTGAGGAACTCGGTGGTGCCGGGAACGCCCGACACGCCGGCGGCCTGAGCGGCGATGCGGCTCGAGACCTTGTCGCCCATGACCTCGATCGCGCTCGGGGGCGGACCGATGAACGTGACGCCGCGCTCGGTGATGGCGCGTGCGAAGTCGGTG
>CAYVUO010000073.1:1128-10197 GCA_964454715.1 uncultured Bifidobacterium sp.
TTCTCGGAGAAGAAGCCGTAACCGGGATGCACGCCGTCGGCACCGCTGCGCTCGATCACATCGAGGATGGCGTCGGTGTTGAGGTAGCTCTCGGCGGCAGTGGTACCGCCGAGTGCGTAGGCCTCGTCGGCGAGTCGCACATGCAGGGCGTCCCGGTCGAGATCGGAGTACACCGCCACGGTGGCGATGCCCATCTCCTGACAGGCGCGGATGACACGGACGGCGATTTCGCCTCGATTGGCGATCAGGATCTTCTTCAGCACGCCGCATACATTGCCATGCATGACCGGGTCCCCTGCCACATCGACGATCCCCGGCACCCGCTTCACCGAGATCCGGTGGGTCGCCGAGACGGGATCCACCAATCGTGACCTCCTCGACGCCGCAGCCGAGGGTGCGGCAGAGGGTCTGGTGCTGGTCGCCGACCATCAGACTGCGGGCCGCGGGCGGCTCGATCGGGCCTGGGTGGCGCCGGCCGGGGCCTCCCTCCTCGTGTCGGTCCTGCTTCGGCCTCGGATCGATGCCGAGCGATTGTTCCTGCTCACGCTCGCGTGCGGCCTGGCCGCGGTCGAAGGGGTGGAGTCGGCGACGGGAGTCGCCCTCGGGCTCAAGTGGCCCAACGACCTCGTGGTCCCCTCGGGTCCGCTCGCTGACCGCAAGGTGGCCGGCATCCTCGCCGAGTCCCATGTCGTCGCCGGATCGGTCGATGCGGTGGTCGTGGGCATGGGTCTCAACGTCGACTGGCCCGAGGAACTGCCGGCCGAACTCGTCGACACCGCTGCCTCCCTCGATCGCCTCGCTCCGGCGGTGACGAGGGACGTCGTGCTCACTGCGTGGCTCGTTGCCTACGAACGCTGGCTACGCGCGATCGAGGAGGGTCGAGTCGATGAACTGCTCGACGCGGTGCGTGCGAGATCCGTCACGATCGGTCGCAGGGTGCGGGTCGATGTGACGACGGGATCGTTCGAGGGCGTCGCCACGTCGATCGACGGCGATGGTGCGCTCGTGGTGCGCACCGACCAAGGTGACGAATCGCCGGTGAGGGTCGGCGATGTCGTGCATGCGCGACCGGTCGACTGATCCGCGGGAGTGCTCGGCGGTCAGTCCTCGGCGATGACGGCTCGGGCCCTGTCGATGACGGGCGAGTCGGTGGGGAATCGTCGGTCGTCGACTCGTTCGACCGGGACGATTCCCGTGGTCGACGTCGTGACGAACACGGTGTCGGCTCGATCGAGATCGGCGGGCCACAGATCGCGCTCGATCGCAATGCCGAGGTCGAGCAGTGCCTCCCTCACGGTGCCGGCGAGACATCCCGAGTCCAGCGACGGAGTCGCGATCTCGTCGCCGAACACGAGGAACACGTTGGCGGTCGCGCACTCCGACAGACGGCCCGTGGTGTCGAGGAACAGGGCATTGCCGAAGCCGTGCGCCGTCGCATGACGCAGTGCGAATGCATTGTCGGCCCATGCGATTCCCTTGATCCCGGCGAGGGGCGACCGTTCGTTGCGGGCCCAGGGCACGACGGTGAGGCTCGTCGTGGCCGGCGCCGCTGCGAGGCGATCGATGGTGATCACAGTGGTCGGGACTGGACCACGCTCGCGCGTGGTGGGACCTGGCCCGGGGGTGACGGTGAGGCGGATGCGCGCATCGATGAGCCCCGATGCATCGACCAGCGACTCGATCGCAGTCGCGATCGTGGTGTCGTCGGGGGCGCCGGAGATGTCGAGTCGTTCGAGTCCGCGCCGAAGCCGACGAAGGTGTCGATCGAGCATCGACGGTCTGCGATCGCGCACGATCAGTGCCTCGAACACACCATCACCGAGCAGTAGCCCGTGGTCGGTGGCGGCGACGATCGGCGTGTCGGCTCCGACGATCCGTCCGTCGATCCAGACGAGTGGCGCTCGTCGGGTCATCGGCTCGTCGGCGCCGACGCGATGTCGAGCAGTCGCCCTGCCTTCAACTCGGTCTCGCGCCATTCGTCGTCGGCGTCCGAATCCCAGGTGATCGCGCCACCGGTACCGAAGCAGAGGTGTTCGCCGTCGACCCAGAAGGTTCGAATCGCCACGTTGAGTTCGCCCTCGTGGCGATCGGCGTCGACCCATCCGATCGCTCCGCAGTAGATGCTGCGTTCGGTGGGCTCGAGGGCGCGGATGTGCTCGAGGGCGGAGATCTTCGGCGCACCCGAGATCGAACCTGCGGGGAAGGTGGCGTCGAGCAGTTCCGACCATCCGACGTCGCTGCGGAGCTGACCCTCGACGGTGCTCACGAGATGATCGAGTCCGGGGTGCGTCTCGGTGGAGAGCAGCGATGGAACGGAGACCGAACCGGGCGTGCACACGCGGCCGAGATCGTTGCGAACGAGGTCGACGATCATCACGTTCTCGGCCCGGTCCTTCGTTCCGAAACCCTCGCCGGGGGCGGAGGTTCCCTTGATCGGCGACGAACGCACGATGCGTCCGCGGCGCGAGAGGAACGACTCGGGTGAGGCCGACGCGATGCGAAGGCCGATCGAAGGCAGTTCGACGATGGCGCCGTGCGGTGCGGGGTTGCCACGTTCGAGTTCGGCACCCAGAGCGAGCATCGATGCGCCAGGGGGAAGTGGTGCGCGCAGCACGCGGGTCAGGTTGACCTGATAGACGTCGCCCGCCGCGATCGCCTCACGGATCGCGGACACGCACTTCGCGTGATCGTCGCGATCGAGCGAACTCGTCCACGATTCGCGGGCTGGTCCCGACCAGCAGGACGTCTCGGCCGGTCGAGTTCCAGTCGCTCGATGCTCGGCGAAGCGCACGAACGTCGGTGCCCCGTCGAACCGGAGGACCGCCAACCACCAGCCGGTGGAGTCGAGTGCGGCCGCATCGTGGGTGACGTCGCGGATGCCCCAAGCCACATGCCCGTCGACCGCGACGATCTCGGACTCGATCGGTGGAGGCGTGCGGGACATCACGACGCGAGCCTACGACGCGACCGTCGGGGTCGTCCCGGGTAGGGTCGCAGCGGACGGATGGAGGTGATCGATGTGACGTGGGCGTTCGACCCCGAGACCCTTCCATGGCTGGATCGGTGCTACGCCGAGATCGATCGCTACGTCTCCGATCTCGGTTCTGCGGCCCCGGACTATGACCTCCGGGCGAAGCTCATCGACTGGTTGCGCAACGGCTATGTGGTGTTCGAAGGCGCGATCGAAGCCGAGTTGATCGACGCCTACAACGCCGACATCGATGCCGTGTTCTCGGAACCATCGAGGTTCGGAGTGAGGCTCAATGTCGAGGGGTACGGCACCGTCCCGGCCCGAGACCTGCCCTCCGAGGCCTTCGCGCACCATCACCTTCGAGTCATGGACCTGCACAACGTCTCCGAGGCTGGCAAGGCGATCATGTTGCATCCCGTGCTCACCGGATTCCTCGGCCATGTGTTCCGTGACGTGGTGGTCGGCATGCAGTCGCTCACCTTCGTGCACGGCACCGAACAGCACGCGCATCAGGACTATCCCTACGTCGTGTCGGGAATCATGAGTCACCTCGCGGCGACATGGGTGGCACTCGAGGACGTGCACCCGGACGCCGGCCCCCTCTACTACTGGGAGGGCTCGCACACGGTTCCCGGCTTCGACTGGGGGAATGGTCCGCTGCTCACGCCGGAGTCGACCAGTGACGAACTCGACTTCGCGGAGTTCCTCACCGAGCGATGCGAGAGCGGTGGCGCGCGACGTGTGGAATTCGAACCGCGCAAGGGTGACGTGCTGTTCTGGCACGCGGGCCTGGTGCACGGAGGATCGGCGGTCATCGATGAGACTCGGACCCGTCGTTCGTTCGTGTCGCACTACTCGACCCGCGCTGCGTATCCGTCCGATCGTCGGGCTCCCAGCGATCCACCTCGGGTGTTCGAGCACAACGGTGGTCTGGTCTACGGCGATCCTCTCGATCCGGGGGCCGAGGGCGTCCTGCGCTGGCCTCGGGGGTGACCCCGGGCCCACGAAGGGCCGGAAGTAGGCTCGGCCCGTGCGCAGCCCCTCTCGCACGTGGCCCCAACGTCTCGTGCTCTCCTTCAACGTGCTGGTCGTGCTCGGTTGTCTCGCCGCGGCTGCGGGCCTGGGCTGGGCGTGGACGCAGGCCTCGGCGCTGCCCCGCATCGACGTCGGCACCTCGCTGACGCCGCTCACCTCGTCGAGCGACGTGCAGAACGTCCTGTTGGTCGGCATCGACGACGGAATGGGTCTCTCCAGCGGCGACCCCGTGCTCCGGGGTCGGGGCAAGACGCTCAACACCGACACGATCATGATCCTGCGGGTCGACCCCAAGGCCCAGAGCGCCGCGCTGTTGTCGCTGCCGCGAGATCTCTGGGTCGACATCGCCGGGGGAGGGCAGGGCCGCATCAACACCGCGCTCGCCATCGGTGGCCCCGAGCGACTGATCGAGACCATCAAGCAGGACTTCGACATCCCGATCAACCACTATGCGATGGTCGACTTCCAGAGCTTCGAGGCCCTGGTGTCCGCGATCGATGGCGTGCCGATCTACTTCAACAACCCAGCGCGCGATCAGGCCACGGGCCTGTTCCAGTACGACGTGGGTTGCATCAATCTCACCGGCGATCAGGCCCTCGCCTTCGCCCGCTCCCGCCACTACGAGATCTGGCGATCCGACATCAAGCAGTGGCAGGAGGATCCGAGTTCGGACTTCGGTCGCATCACCCGTCAGCAGACCTTCATCAAGGCCGCGCTGCGCAAGGCCGTGGCCAAGGGCGCGCGCAATCCGTTCGTGCTCAAGGAGTTCCTCGGCATCGCTCAGAAGAACGTCACACTCGACAAGGACTTCAAGATCGGCGAGCTCGTGTCGCTCGGCACCGAGTTCCGCAACTTCGACCCCGACAACCTGCAGAGCTTCACACCGGTGGCCACGGGAACGATGAAGGGCGCGGCGAGCGTGCTCGAACTCAATGTCGCCGCGTCGCAGCCGATCTTCGAGATCTTCCGCGGTCAGCGACCGATCCCCGACCCGAACGCCGAGACGACGACCTCCACCGTTCCCGGTTCGACGACGGTGCCCGCTGGTGGTGGCTACGCGTCGACCACGACGACGACCCAGCCGGTGACCACCACGACGATGAGCCAGTTCATCCCGCGGATCCCCGACGGTCAGACCTGCGGGTAGTCCCCGCAGGAGTCGCTCAGAACTCCCGGGCCTCGGCCTCGGTGCGATTGGCGAGGTACCAGTCGAGGGTGCGGCGCAGCCCCTCATCGAACGAGGTCGTGGCCCTGAAGCCGAATCGTTCGAACGCGCGCGAGCCATCGACGCCACGACGGGGTTGGCCGTCGGGCTTCGAGGTGTCCCAGCGCACCTCTCCGGTGAACCCGACGAGCCCGACGATGATCTCGACCAGTTCGCGGATCGGCAGTTCGCGATCGGCACCGAGGTTCACGGCGTCGCCATCGTCGTAGAACTCGGCCGCCTGCACGATGCCCTCGGCTGCGTCATCGACATAGAGGAACTCGCGGCTCGCGCTGCCCGTGCCCCAGACCTCCATGTGGTCGGCGCCCGATTCCCTGGCGTCGACCGCCTTCTTGATGAGCGCGGGGATCACGTGTGACACGGCGGGGTGGAACTTGTCGCGTGGTCCGTAGAGGTTCGTGGGCATCAGGTAGATCGCCCTCTGGCCGTACTGCGCGCGATTCGCCTGGAGCTGTACGAGCTGGGCCAACTTCGCGATGCCGTAGGGGGCGTTGGTCTCCTCGGGGTAGCCCTGCCAGAGCGAATCCTCACTGAACGGCACGGGCGTGAACTTCGGGTACGAGCAGATGGTGCCGACGATGATCGTGCGGTCCGTGCCGCGCAGTCGGGCCTCGTCGAGCACGTACGTGCCCATGAGGAGGTTGTCGAGGTAGAGGTCGGCAGGGCGCGCCATGTTGGCGCCGATGCCGCCCACGCGAGCAGCGAGGTGGATGACCAGTTCGGGGTCGTGCTCGGCGAACATCGCGCGCACGGCCTCGCGATCGCGGAGGTCGAACTCGGCGCTCGTGGGCGTGATGACGATGTCGGCACCTCGGGCGATGGCCCGCTCGACGACGGCCTGACCCAGGAACCCGCGGCCGCCCGTTATCAGCACCCTGCGGCCCCGCCAGAACGTGGGGTCGGACTCGAACGACATGGCCCTCACCCTACCGATCCCCATGTGCCGGGCCGTGGTGGGGGGACCGCGGTGGTGCGTGGGAGACTCGGGATGCCCATGGATCGACCGCTTCGGGTGGCCGTCACCCTCGAACAGTGCTGGCACCGCGTGCCCGGTGGAACTGCACGCGCCGCACTCGACCACCTGCGAGCCGTCGCGGCCCATTCCGATGTCGAGCAGATCGGAGTCGCCGCTCGACACGGTCGACCGCCGGCTCCGGAATGGGCACCGCCGATCGAGGTCCGACACCTCCGACTACCTCGCCCCGTGCTCTACGAGTCGTGGCATCGGCTGCGGCGCCCGGCGATCGAACGGGCCACCGGGGCCGTGGACGTCATCCACGCCACCGGAATGGCCGTGCCGCCGCGCTCGGCCCCCTTGGTGGTGACGGTGCACGACCTGGCCTTCATCGACGAACCCGGCCATTCGACGTCGCGCGGATTGCGGTTCTTCCACCGGTCCATCGATCTGGCGCGCGCGCATGCCGATGTCGTCGTGTGTCCTTCGCGATCGACCCTCGACGATTGTGTGCGCCACGGATTCGATGAGCGCCGTCTCGTGCTCGTGCCGTGGGGCATCGAAGCACACGGTGTCGACTCGTCACGGGTCGCCGGTGCCCGAGCGAGGTTCGGGCTCGCCGGCCGCTACGTGCTGTGGGCGGGCACGATCGAGCCCCGCAAGAACCTGCCGGTGCTGCTGGATGCATTCACCCGAGTCGCCGAACGTGATCGCGACATCACGCTCGTGCTCGCGGGGCCGACGGGATGGAACGAGTCGATCGGTGACCGTGTCGCAGCGTTGGGCGATCGGGTCCGTTCCCTCGGATTCGTCGATCGGCCTGCGCTCGAAGCACTGATGGCCGGAGCGGAACTGTTCTGCTTCCCCAGTCGACGCGAGGGGTTCGGCCTTCCGGTGCTCGAGGCGATGGCGGCGGGCACGGCGGTGATCACGTCATCGGGAACGAGTACGGCCGAGGTCGTGGGGGAGTGTGGGATCACCATCGACCGTGACGATGTCGAAGGCCTCGCCGCAGCGATCTCGGAACTCCTGGACGACGACACCGAGCGCGATCGACTCGCCGCTGCTGGTCGCGATCGGGCCGAGCGGGTGTTCACGTGGGAGGCGACGGCGACAGCGCTGGTGTCGGCCTACGAGCGAGCGGCGTCCACATGATTCGCACTCGTATCGGGATCAATCTGCTCTGGCTCGTACCGGGCGAGGTCGGTGGTAGTGAGGAGTACACCATCGGACTGCTCCGAGCGTTCGCAGCCCTCGCCCCCGACGATCTCGAGCTCGTGCTCTACGTCAATCGTCGATTCGTCGATACCCATCCCGACCTCTGCGAGACCTTCCTCACGAGGGTCGCGCCGGTGTCGGGGTCATCGCGGGTGGTGCGCGTGCTGTGTGAGTCGACATGGTTGGCGTGGCGATCGCGACGCGACCACTGCGCGCTCGTCCATCACGGGGGCGGCACGATGCCGGTGGTCCGAACCGTTCCGGGCATCATCACGCTGCATGACCTCCAGCCATTGGTGTTCCCCGAACGATTCGGTGTGGTGAAGCGCACCTACATCAGGCTCGTGGCGCCGCGTTCGTTGCGCGCGGCTCGGGCGGTGGTCTGCCTCTCCAACTTCGTGGGCGACGACGCCGTGGCGCGCGCCGGGGTCGACGCAGCTCGGATCCGACTGGTTCCGTGTGGAGTCGACGAGTTCGTTCCCGTTGCGCACGAGCGAGTCGAGCAGGTGCGCGATCGGTTCGGCCTCGGCGATCGTCCGTTCGTGCTGTATCCAGCCATCACCTATCCACACAAGAATCACGTGATGCTCGTCGAAGCGTTCGCGATCGTCTCGGAGCGCGTTCCCGATGTGAGGCTCGTACTCACCGGCGGTGCCGGGTCGAGTGATGCGGACGTCGCAGCGGCGATCGTGCGCCAGGGTCTCTCGGGTCGAGTCGTGCGCACGGGGCGCGTCCCTGCCGACGATCTCACAGCGTTGTTCCAGGCTGCGAGCGTGCTCGCCTTCCCGTCGACCTATGAGGGCTTCGGTCTTCCCGCGCTCGAGGCCATGGGTCGTGATCTGCCCGTCGTGGCCTCGGCGGTGGGCGGCCTGGCCGAGGTCGTCGGCGACGCGGGAGTGCTGCTCGATCCGACCGACGTCGAGGCCTGGGCCGATGCGCTGACCGCACTGCTCACTTCGGCCGAACTGCGAGAGCGGGCGGTGCGCGCCGGGAGGGTCCGCGTCGGTCACCATGGTTGGCCCGCCTCGGCCGCCGCTCTGGCCGAGACCTACCGATCACTGGCCCCCGCAACGTGAACCTCCTCGTCCTCTGCCCCCACTTCGATCCTGACCTCGCCCCGACGGGTGTGGTCATGACGCGCATCGCGTACGAACTGATCGAGCGCGGCCACCGCCTCCATGTCGTCACGTCGTTGCCGTGGTACCAGCGACATGCGATCGAGCCGGGCTGGGAGGGCTCGCTCGTGCGCACCGAGGTCGTGCCGTGGGGCCGCATCTCGCGGGTGCACCCGTTCCCGACGGACAAGCGCAACATCCCGGCTCGCGCCCTCGCGTTCGGTGGCTTCACGGCCATCGCCACCGCAGTCGCCACAGGCACCCGCACTCGACCCGACGCCGTGCTCGCGATGTCGCCACCGCTCACCATGGGCATGGCCGGGCGCATGGCGGCGTCATTGCGACGCGCTCCGCTGGTGTTCAACATCCAGGACCTCGAGCAGCGTTTCGCTCGCATCGAGGCGACGCCCTTCGTGACCGTCGCCGAGCAGCCGCGGCGCATCGATTACCCGGCGGCGGGCGGCGGCAGCATCCCGGTGCTGTTCAGCGCCGTCTGGGACGCCGACGGCAATTTCATCGAGCTCAACCGACTGCTCGGCACACCGGCGGG
>CAYVUO010000074.1:0-9979 GCA_964454715.1 uncultured Bifidobacterium sp.
GTCGTGAACAACGGTGCTGGTGGCGTCACCGTCACCTACTCGGCCGACGCAGGTGACACCATCGGTCTGCACGTCTACACCGCCCTCACGCCGTGCGATCAGTCGAACTTCCCGCCCGTGCCGCAGTACTACATCATCGCCGGCGATCCTCAATTGCCCCCGCCCCTGCTCGGTGCTTCGCCCGCGACGGTCGACCAGACGACCACGGTCCATGTGTATGGATCAACTCCGAACACGATCCCGACCGGCACCTATCAGTTCTGTCTCTACATCACCAATGGTGCGAACTTCACCTATGTGTCGGGGGTGCAGACCACGATCGGCACCGTGACGCCCACGACGGTCGTCACCACCACGACGTCGACCACTGCGGCTCCGACCCCGGTGACCCCTGCCATCACGGGCTGATCGATATCCACCACCAATTCGCGCGAATGCCGCTCCTCCGGGGGCGGCATTCGTCGTTGACGGGTGCTGTCGCACGCGCTGCGTAGGGTGTCGTCGATGGCGAAGCTTCGAGCCGTGTTCCGCTGCACCGACTGTGGTGCTGCCGCGCCCAAGTGGGTGGGTCGCTGCCCCAGTTGCGATGCCTGGAACACGCTGGTCGAGGAACTCGAAGACGTCGCTGCCGCCGACGCGGCGCGTTCGCTGGGGCCGCGCGATCGCGCCACGCCGATCGTCGACGTCGACTCGCACGAATGGCAGCCCGTGCCCACCGGCATCGACGAGCTCGATCGCGTACTGAGCGGCGGCCTCGTACCCGGTTCGGTCACGTTGGTCGGCGGCGAGCCCGGCATCGGCAAGTCCACGCTGCTGCTGCAGGCAGCGGCATCCGTCGCCGCCACCGGTGCGCGTGTGCTCTACGTGTCGGCCGAGGAGTCCAAGCAGCAAGTGCGTCTTCGCGCTGAGCGTCTGGGCGCGCTGCAGCCCAACCTGTGGTTGGCCTCCGACACGGCCCTGCCCCACATCCTCGATTCGGTCGACGAGATCGACCCCGCACTGCTCATCGTCGACTCCATCCAGACGGTGCTCACTCCCGAGCTCGGCTCGGCGGCAGGGTCGGTGGCGCAGGTGCGCGAGTGCGCGGCGCGGCTCGTGTCCGCAGCCAAGACGCGGGGGCTGTCGGTGGTGCTCGTCGGTCACGTCACCAAGGAGGGTGGCCTCGCCGGCCCGCGCGTGCTCGAGCACGTCGTCGACACGGTGCTGGCGTTCGAGGGCGATCGTCACCACGCGCTGCGGCTCGTGCGCGCCGCGAAGCATCGCTTCGGAGCCACCGATCAACTCGGACTGTTCGAGATGACCGAGCACGGTCTGCTCGGTGTTCCCGATGCCAGCCGCTTGTTCCTCGCCGATCGTCGTCGTGGTGTCACCGGTTCGGCCGTCGTTCCCACCATCGAGGGCCATCGGCCGTTGCTGGTCGAACTGCAGGCGCTCGTCACCATGAGTGCCATCCCGTCACCTCGTCGCAGCGCACAAGGTGTCGATGCTGGTCGACTCTCGCTCATCCTCGCCGTGCTCGGTGAGCGCGCACACGTGAAGTTCGCCGATCGCGATGTCTACGCGCTCGCCGTCGGTGGTGTGCGCATTGCCGAACCCGCGGCCGATCTCGCCATCGCGTTGTCGCTGGCGTCATCACTCATCGGTCGCCCGCTGGCCGATGATCTCGTCGTGTGCGGTGAACTCGGTCTCGGTGGTGAGGTGCGGCAGGTGTCGCAATGCGAACGACGACTGGCCGAAGCACTTCGCCTCGGTTTCACGCGCGCCGTGGTGCCCACGCTCGCGCCCGATCCGCCGGCCGGTCTGCAGGCCATCCGTGTCGGGAGCATCGACGAGGCCATCACCGCAACGGGCCTGCGCTGAGCCGAATCACCTGCGGCGCCCTCGAGGAGCGTCGGTAGACTCACCCGATGGTCAGGCGGCGTAGCGACGTGATGCACAACGCACTGCGCAGCCTCGCGCCCGGCCGGCCATTGCGCGAGGGAATCGACCGCATCCTGCAGGGCGGCAAGGGCGCGCTCGTGGTCGTGGGCGACGGCCCCGAGGTGCTCAACATCTGCTCCGGTGGCTTCCTGCTCGACGCCGCCTTCAGCCCCCATCGACTGTCGGAGCTGGCCAAGATGGACGGCGCCATCGTGCTGGCCGGCGACATCAGCCGCATCGCCCGTGCCAACGTGCATCTCGTGCCCAATCCCAACGTGCCCACCAGTGAGACGGGCACTCGCCATCGCACCGCCGAGCGCGTGGCCCGTTCGATCGATGTACCCGTCATCGCCGTCTCCGAGCGCATGTCGACCATCACGCTCTACGTGGGTGACGAGAAGCATCAGTTGCTGCCCATCGCACGCTTGCTCGATCGCGCCAACCAGGCGATGAAGACGCTCGAGCGCTACCGCGAACGCATGGAGGAGGTGTCGTCCACCCTCACCGTGCTCGAGGTCGATGGTCTCGTCACCGTGCGCGATGTGGTCACCATGCTGCAGCGCACCGAGATGGTGCTGCGCATCGCCGACGAACTCGAGAGCGACATGACCGAACTCGGCTCCGAGGGCCGCCTGTTCCGCATGCAGCTCGACGAGGTGCTCACCGGTGTGGCCCGTGAGCGCCGCTTCGTCGTGCTCGACTATCTGCACGACGACAACGACTGGGATGTCGACAAGGCCATGGACGGTCTCGCCCGTCTCGACACCGAGCGTCTGCTCGACCACGGCGAGGTGGCGTCGGTGCTGCATCTCCCCGACGCCGGCGATCTCGATGCTCGTGTGCAGCCGCGCGGATTCCGCATGCTGTCGCGCATCCCACGTCTGCCGTCATCGGTCATCGAGGCCGTCGTCGCGCACTTCGGTTCGCTCGAGTCGATCCTCGAGGCCGCACCCGACGAGCTCGAGAGGGTCGACGGTGTGGGCGCACATCGAGCCGCAGCCATCCGTGACGGTCTCGATCGACTCGCCGAGCGATCACTGTTCGATCAGGTGCTCTGAATGCGAATCACACTTCCCACCGGCACTCCTGCGGAGTTCGTCGAGCCCGAGCGTCGCGACGATGCCACTCGAGGGCTCGTGCTCTTCCCCGACATCATGGGGTTGCGACCGCTGTTCGACGAGCACTGCGCCCGCCTAGCCGCTGAGCAGGGCTGGGTCGTGGTCGCACCCGAGCCGTTCCCGGGTCGTGAATCGCTCTCCGTCGACGAGCGCCTCACGGCTATGGCCGCGATGGACGACGCCCGCTTCCGCGCCGATGCGCTCGCCGCGGCCGATGCCACTGGATGCGAATGTGTGGTCGTCACTGGCTTCTGCATGGGCGGCATGCTCACGTTCAAGGCAGCGGCGAGTGGCCGGTTCCATCGGGCCGCCGGCTTCTACGGCATGATCCGACTGCCCGAGGCGTGGCGTGGCGCGATGACCGAGCCCATCGACGCGCTGCGGTCACCCGATCGGTGCCCGACCCTGGCCATCGTCGGCACCGAGGATCACTTCACCCCCGAAGCCGATGTGCTCGAGGCCGAGGCGGCCGGAGTGATGGTCGTGCGCTTCGAGGGCGCCGAGCACGGTTTCGTGCACGATGCATCCCGTCCTGCCCATCGCGCCGACGATGCGGCCCTCGCATGGCGAGGGGTCATCGACTTCCTGCGCAGCTAGTTCAGCGCGAGCCGGCTCGCCCCGGCACGAGTGTGAACACCTTCTCGTCGATCACGTGCTGGGCGACGCGAGCGAACGGAGTCCAGTCGAGATCGGCGAGGCGTGGCGCAGCGAGCGACGCAGTGACGAGTCCCATGCCGACGGCCCGGCTGAGATGCCAAGTGGTGATCGCATCATCGAGTGAACCAAGTGTGGCGTCGAACACCGTCGATACACCCTCCAGCGCGGCGGTGAGCGATGCGCGTAGGGCCGCGCCCAGCGTCTCGTCGTGGGCTGCCGCCAGGAGGGATTCGACTCGCAGCTGT
Organism: uncultured Bifidobacterium sp.; assembly: GCA_964454715.1. Classification (GTDB taxonomy): domain Bacteria; phylum Actinomycetota; class Acidimicrobiia; order Acidimicrobiales; family Acidimicrobilacustridaceae; genus Acidimicrobilacustris. The sequence goes on from CAYVUO010000074.1 coordinate 3,941, forward strand.
CGCAATCCGCGGTTCGAATCCGCAGTGAGACCGCGCTGCAGCGCAACGACCGAGCGCACGTAGTCGTCCCCGGTGAGTTCGAGGAACACGACATCGCCGGTCGAGATGATCTGGGCGATCATGAGGCTGATGGCCATGCGCATGAGTTCATCCTTCGAACTCGCATGCGCGTAGGCCGTGCTGAAGGAGTGCCCCGCGGCACGCGCGATGCGATGTGCGGTGGTGCGCTCGTAGCCGACGCGTGACACCACGCTCATCACTGCGTCGACGAACGCGTCGAGTGTCGCATCGCCGGTGCTTGCCGTGGGGATGGTCAGTTCGATCGCGGGCGCATCGAGGGTGACCCCTGAGCGGACCTTCATGTCATTGGTGGCACCGCGCACGGAGTCGAGCGCCCGGGGCCAGTCGACCGACGAGGACGGCAACAGGCCGCGGTACATCGTGATGCCGATCGGCACCGAGATCGCGGGGGCGAGGATGGTCTCGGGGAACTCGGGATGATCGGTGCGCAATCTCGTGAGCAGGCGCTCGATCTGCTCGCGGACCGAGTCGGCGAGGAGGGGGAAGCGACGGGCGACGGCGATGATCTCGACGGCGGCGATCGTCGCAGTTGACGGCGCAGTCAGTTCGGCATGCAACGATGACGACATCGCGGCACTGGGATCGGCGACCCAGGCAGCGAGCTCGGTCACGAGCCGCTCGAAGTGCTCGCGCAGGAAGCGATCCCACAGGTCGAGCGCGATGTCCTCCGACGAGTCGTAACGACCGTAGAGCGGACCGTTCGAGAGACCGGCTGCCTCGGCCACCTTCGTGAGCGCGAGCCCGTCGACACCATGGCGGGGGAGGATCTCGAGTGCGGCCGCGTCGATGGCGTCCTGCACCTCACGTGCCCGTTGCGCACGAGGAACCCGAGGAGCCTTGTTCGCGGAGGCTCGGTTGGTCTTCGTCGCAACCATGCCGACAGGGTAGGGCCCCGCCCGCGGCCATCCGAGCGGATCGCGCAGGGCCGATAGTGTCGCCCTACCAAGGGGGATCTCATGAAGGTCGACATCGCACTGTCCATGACCGGCCCGGTCGGCTCTGCCGAGCGCGCGGCGGAATTGCAGGCACTCGGGCCCGATGGCTTGTTCACGTTCGAGAATGCACACGATGTGTTCTTCCCGCTCGTACTGGCCACGGCCAGTACGAGCATCGATCTGATGACCAACGTGGCCATGGCGTTCCCCCGCAGCCCACTCCATCTCGCGTATTCGGCCAACGACCTGCACCTGCTGTCGGGCGGACGGTTCCGCCTCGGCCTGGGTTCACAGATCCGTCCGCACATCCAGAAGCGCTACGGCTCCCGTTGGGAGAAGCCGGTGGCCCAGATGCGGGAATGGGTCGAAGCCACCAAGGCCATCCTCGACCACTTCGCCGGAGAGCGGCCGTTCGACTTCCGCGGCGAGTGGACCACCCACACGCTGATGACCCCCAACTTCAACCCCGGTCCGAATCCGTTCGGCAAGGTGCCGGTGCTGGTCGGCGCGCTCGGTCCGAAGATGTGCCAGATGACGGCTGAGGTGGCCGACGGCATCCTGGTCATGCCGTTCAACTCCGAGCGTCATTTCGCCGAGCGCACGATGCCGGCGCTCGAGCGCGGCTTCGCCACTGCGGGGCGTGATCGTGATGGATTCGAGATCATCCTCGAAGTCATCTGTGCCGTCGGCCGCACCGATGACGAGGTCGAGGCTGCGGCCAAGGGCGTCAAGACGCTGCTCGCGTTCTACGGCTCGACGCCCTCGTACCGACCGGTGCTCGATGTCGAGGGTTGGGGCGATCTCCAGCCCGAGCTCAATGCACTCTCGAAGCAGGGCGACTGGGGTGGTATGGCCGATCGCATCCACGACGAGATGCTGCACACCATCGCCGCCGTCGGTCGCCCCGCCGAGGTGGCGGCCGAGATCGTGCGGCGCTTCGGCCACGCCGCCGATCGCGTCTGCCTCTACTTCCCCGGTTATCCCATCTCCGACGAGTGCATCGCGGAGACGGTGGCCGAGGTCAAGCGCCAGTCGGGTGAACTCGCATGACCGTGATCGACACCGGCACCGACGACCTGTTGGCCGAACTCCGTGACGATGGCGTGCTCATCGCCACGCTCAATCGGCCCGACACCCGCAACGCGTTCAGCGGAGCGATGGGCCGGGCCCTCGGTGAGCTCTACCGCCGCGCCGACACCGACGACGCGATCCGAGTCGTCGTGCTCACCGGCACACCGCCTGCGTTCTGCGCCGGCGCCGACTTCTCCAACGGCTCCGATGTGTTCGAGAAGTCCGAGACGCCCGCGTTCAGTGCGAACCCCGTGAACCCGCCGGCCTGGCGCATCCGCAAACCCGTCATCGCTGCGGTCAACGGCCACGCCATCGGTGTCGGCTTCACGCTCACGTTGCATTGCGACATCCGTTTCATGGCCCACGACGCCAAGTACGGCATCGTGCAGGTGCGTCGTGGAGTGATGCCCGATGCGATGAGTCACTGGACACTCCCGCGCATCGCCGGGTTCGCGACCGCGGCCGATCTGCTGCTCACCGGCCGCACGTTCACCGGCGCCGAGGCCCGAGAACTCGGTGTGGCCTCGAAGGTGCTCGCCAACGACGAGGTGCTTCCGCACGCGCTCGAGGTCGCGCATGACATCGCAGTGAACACCGCACCGGTCTCGGTCGCGGTCTCGAAGCGACTGCTGTGGGGATCGTTCGCGATGTCGCCCGATGAGGTGGATCGGGCCGAGACCGATCTCCACCACCACCTCATGGGCGAGGCCGATTCCCGCGAGGGTGTGATGGCCTTCCTCGAACGACGTGAGCCGCAATGGTCGTTGACCGTGAACGATGACTGGCCCGAGCAATGGCCCGTCGAGGGAGACGTGCTGTGAGCGCCCCGACCCGAACCACCACCGATGTGCTCGAGGGACTCGACCTCTCGGGTCGGCTCATGGTCGTCACCGGTGGCACCACCGGACTCGGATTCGAGACAGTTCGCGCGTTGTGCGCAGCCGGCGCGACCGTCGTCCTCACGGCCCGGGACGATGCCAAGGGCACCGATGCCGTTGCGCGAGTTCGCTCCGAGGTTCCCGATGCCGACGTCTCCTACGAGACCCTCGAACTCGACTCGTTGGCGAGCGTGCGTGCGTTCACCGATCGATTCATCGCCGCCCACGATCGACTCGATGTGCTCATCGCCAACGCCGGCATCATGTCGACACCCTTCGGCCGTACCGCCGACGGGTTCGAGTCGCAGTTCGGCACCAACCATCTCGGTCACTTCGTGCTCGTGGGTCGACTGCTCCCGCTACTGGTCGCCTCTGCGCCATCGCGGATCGTGATGTTGAGTTCGGGTGGGCATGCCGGATCCGGCATCATCTGGGACGACCCCAACTACGAGACCCGTGACTACGCCAAGCTCGAGGCCTATTCGCAGTCCAAGTCGGCCAATGTGCTTCATGCCGTCGAACTCGAACGGCGCTTCGGGCCCATGGGCGTGCACGCGTGGGCCGTGCATCCGGGCATGGTTGCCACCGACCTCGGCCGTCACTTCACCCGTGACGACTATGCGGAACTGATCGCACGGGCCAAGGCTGCCGGCACGGAGTTGCCACCCCGGGTGGGCCCCGATGTCGGGGCGTCGACTCAGGTGTGGGCTGCGGTCAGCGCCGAGGCGCTCGACTGCGCGGGCTCGTACCTCGCCGATTGTGCGCCGGCGCAGGCGAGTGCCCACGCCACCGACCCCGACGCCGCAGCGCGACTGTGGTCGCTGTCAGAGGAGTTGGTGGGCGAGGAGTTCGCTGCGCCCTAGCGAGCGCGGAGTTCGAGCTGGTCGCGGTTGGTGATGCGGTAGCGACGCTCGGACTGCTCGATCCAACCCAGTCGCACGAAACTGGCGATGGCCTTGTTGACGCGTTCACGCGAGGCACCAACCATGCCGGCCAGCTCCTCCTGGGTGATGGGGAGTGAGAACTCATCGGCGGTGCCAGCGAGTTCGAGCAGGCGCTTCGCCGTGCGACCGGTGACGTCGAGGAACACCGAATCAGCCAACTGACTGTCGGTCGCGCGCAGGCGCATGGCCAGCATCTCGACGACGTTCCAGAGCAGTTCGGGTTGCGACTCGTAGATCGCGCGCAATGGCGCGTAGGGGATGACGATGACGGTCGACGGCTCGAGGGCACGGGCCTCGGCCGAGCGGTCGTGGTTGTCGAACAGGGGCATCTCGCCGAAGAGATCGCCGCGCTCCATGAGGGCCACGACCGACTCCCGGCCATCGATCGAGCGATTGGCGATGGCGATGCGGCCGGAGGTCACGACGAACAGTTCGGTGGCGGTCTCGTCCTCGCTGAACACGACACCACCGCGGTTGAACTCGCGGTCGGTGGCCGCAGCGATGACGGCGTCGAGCGGGGCTCCTTCGAAGCCGCGGAAGAACTCGACGTTCTCGAGAAGGGTGCGATCGGTCACGTCGTCGACTCTAGTGGTGTCGTCGCCGCCAGCGCGGCCGTTCCCGTAGCCTTCACGCATGTCGCACGAGCCGCCCCACGCCCCGGCCGACGGTCCCGTCTGGACGATCGTGCTCGCAGCGGGCTCGGGTCGTCGATTCGGTGGCGCGCCGAAGCAGTTCGCGATGCTTGGTGCAGAACGGGTGATCGATCGTTCCCTCGCCGTGGCGCGTGCTGCGGCCGATCATGTCGTCGTCGTGCTTCCTGCCGGTGATGAGGATGAGGCTGCTGCACTCGTCGAGTCGGGTGCGGCCGATGCGGCCGTCGTCGGCGGTGCGGAGCGTTCCGATTCGGTGCGTGCTGCGCTCGCGGTGATCGATGAGGATGCCGCGGTGATCGTGGTGCACGACGCGGCGAGACCGCTGGCCAGTGCTGCGCTGCATCAGACCGTCGTCGACGCGGTGCACGCCGGCGCCGAGGCGGTCATTCCCGCTGTTGCCGTCACCGACACGATCAAGCGCGTCGAACACGATGACCACGGCCGTTCGTTCGTGGTCGACACTCCCGATCGCTCCCAGTTGGTTGCGGTGCAGACCCCGCAGGCCTTTCGTGCGTCCACCTTGCGTTCGGCGCATGCATCGGGGCTCGATGCCACCGACGACGCCGCTCTCGTCGAGCTGTCGGGTGCACGGGTCGAGGTCGTGCTGGGGGAGGCCACCAATCTCAAGATCACCGAACCCCACGACCTCGAGGTCGCGTTGCTGCTGCTCGACCGCCTGTAGGTTGGGCGCATGTCGGTTCGGGTCGGTCAGGGTTTCGATGTGCACGCCTTCGTCGACGATCCCACTCGTGTGCTCGTGCTCGGCGGTGTCGTGTTCGATGGTGAGAAGGGTCTTGCCGGTCACAGCGATGCCGATGTCGTGGCCCATGCCTGCGCCGATGCATTGCTTGGCGCCGCCGGTCTCGGTGACATCGGCCAGCACTTCCCCGACACCGATGAGCGTTGGCGCGGTGCCGACAGCATCGAACTGCTCCGCGTCGTCGCTTCCAAGGTTCGTGATGCCGGCTACGAGCCCGGCAACGTCGATGCCGCCGTCGTGTGTGAGCGCCCGAAGCTCGCCCCTCGCCGCACCGAGATCGAGGCCAATCTGTCGTCGGCCGTCGGCGCTCCCGTCACCGTGAAGGGCAATCGGGCCGAGGGCCTGGGCGCCATCGGCCGCGTCGAGGGCATCGCCTGCTTCGCCGTCGCGATCGTGAGCGAGCGATGACCCCGGCCAAGCGCGGTGCTGCCGGCAAGGGCGGCTCGAAGAAGACGCCGAAGACTCGCGGTGGGGCCACCGCCTCCAAGGGTCGTAAGCCGATGTCGGCGGCGGCGAAGAAGGCGGTCGAAGCCAAACGCGCTCGTCATGCCGCAGCTTCGGTGCGCAAGGCCGACAAGCCCGGCGCCACTTCTCGTGCGGCTCGCGGTGGTGGCGATCGTCCTGTTCCGCGTGGTCAGAGCGCGCCCCGCGGTCTCGGTGGCGGTCAGGTCGAGGGTCGCCAGGCCGTGCGTGAGCTGTTGCTCGCGGGCAAGCGCA
>CAYVUO010000075.1:0-9894 GCA_964454715.1 uncultured Bifidobacterium sp.
TGGCCGCCATGACAGCCGAATAGGCGCGCTCCTTCAGCGCGAGGCGCGTGGTGATGACGAGGCCGATCGTCGTGATGGCGCACATCACCCAGAACCACGTGAGCAGACCGTTGTATCCGTCGTCGATGGTGCCGTTGATGGCGGACACCATGCCGGTCGGGACGAGCAGCAGCAGCACCTCGGGAGCCCACAACCAACCCGTCCAGCGGACAAGCTCGAGCAGCGCTCCACGAGCCAACCCGGGCTGTACGAGGTACCAGTGGCCGAGGAGCATCGCATCGGTGACCGCACCGAGGAACAGCGCGCCGCACACGAATCGGGCGACGGCCAGCCAGTGCGGGCCCCCGGCCTCGAGCGCAGCGGCGATGACGCCGACCATGCCGATGGCGGGAGCGATGAGATCGAGACGGGGATCGAACTCCCGTGCGTTCGCGTCCTTGTCGGTGGCCTCACGATCGATGCCGGTCATCGCGGCAACACGCGCGGTGCGGGCCTCGGCCACTGCGACCTGCCCCGACACCCCGGCACGACGACGAACGATCGACGACGTGAGCGCCCATCCCGATGCCAGCACCACGCCGATCGACGACAGGTCGCGCACGGTCTGCGGTTCGATCACGAAGATGCCGACCCACGCGGCACCCGCGGCCATCAGCAGATAGGTACCGCGCATGAGCCACCCGTAGCCGAGGGAGACCTCGCGCCGACGCGTCGTGACCCAGAGGAACAACAGACCACCGGTGGCCCATTGCAGGAGGAACGACGCTCCATCGAAGTCGATCATCAGGCCTCGACCTCGACGAGCGAGTGATCGCTGTCGGTGAGCGGGCGTGAACCCGAGTCGGTCACGACCACGATGTCCTCGAGGCGGAAGCCGAACCGTCCGGTGAGGTAGATGCCGGGCTCGACCGAATAGGCGTTGCCCGCAACCAGCTGTTCGACATTGCCCGAGACGATGTAGGGATCCTCGTGCTCCTCGACTCCGATGCCGTGGCCGGTGCGATGCACGAACTGCGCGCCGTAGCCCGCCGCTTCGATCGGGGCGCGAGTGACCGCGTCGACCCGTTCACAGCTCACGCCAGGCGCACCGGCAGCCACTCCGAGGGCCTGGGCGTGCTGCAGCACCTCCCACACCTCTCGTTGTTCGGAGGTGGCGGGCCCGGTGACGACGCAGCGCGTGATGTCGGAGCAGTAGCCAGCACCATCGGCCGCCAGCATCGTGCCGCCGAAGTCGCACAGCACCACCTCACCGGGACGGATCACACGATCGGAGGGTTCGTGATGGGGACTGGCCGAATTCTCGCCGGCGGCCACGATGGCGAAGTTCACGCGCTGATGGCCCTCGTCGAGGATGCGACTCGAGAGATCGGCCGACACGGCCGCCTCGGTGCGACCGATGAGCGGGATCTCACCGCGCTGCAGGTCGCGGGCGATGCGATCGATCGCCGCTCCAGCCCGAGCGAGGGCCGCGATCTCGTCGGCATCCTTCACCGCTCGCAACGGGCCGGTGATCGTGGTGGCCGAACGCAGAGCGACATCGGGTCGCGCCCGCTGAACCTCGAGCACGAAACGACCCCATGTGCGATCGCCGATCGCAGCAGAGGTCGCCGAACCGAGCAGACCTCCGACGATGGCGACCGGATCATCGGTCTCGTCCCAGGCACGGATGGCGAACTGCTCGGGGCGTTCCACCACCCGCGGCACCTCGAGGCGAGGCACCACGAGCGTGGCCGGGCCATCGCGCTCGACCACGAGCATCGTGAGCCGTTCGAGCGGCATGGCCTCGTAGCCGATCAACCACGGCAGATCGGGCCCCACCGACAACAGCAGTGCGTCGACCTGCTGTTGCGCCATCGCGGCGCGCACACGGGAGAGACGATCGACGGACACGCGGGCAGGCTAGTGCCGGGTCGTCGGAGCGCTGGCGCCGAGCACCACGGGCACGCCGGCGTCTGCAGCTTGGCGGGCGTGGAACGACGAGCGCGTGAGCGGACTCGACTCGACATGTGACAGCCCGATCGATTCGCCGTACTCGCGGAAGTGATCGAAGGTCGCGGGCTCGATCCAACGCGCCACCGGGAGATGGTTGGAGGTGGGACGCAGGTACTGGCCGATCGTCACGATCGACACCCCCACACCGGCGAGATCGTCGAGCGTCGAACGCACCTCGTCGTCGGTCTCGCCCATGCCCAGCACGAGACCCGACTTCGTCACGAGGCCAGCCCGCCGAGCACGCGAGAGCACCGACAGCGAACGGGCATAGCCCGCCGAGGGTCGAACGGCGCGCTGCAACCGGGCAACGGTCTCGATGTTGTGGTTGAGCACATCGGGACGCGCCTCGAAGATGAGATCGAGCGCGTCGGCGTCACCTCGGCAATCGGAGATCAACACCTCGACCCGCACATCGGGCGTGCGAGCCCGGATGGCTTCGATCGTCGCCGCGATCTGGCCGGCACCCTGATCGGCGAGGTCATCACGAGCAACTGTGGTGACGACTGCGAACTGCAGACCCATGCGCGCCACCGCTTCGGCGACGCGGGCCGGTTCGTCCACATCGGGAGGCTCGGGTCGACGGGTGTCGACCAGACAGAAGCCACAGGCGCGCGTGCAGCGCTCGCCATTGACCATGAACGTCGCAGTGCCGTCGTTCCAGCATTCGGAGAGGTTCGGACATCCGGCCTCCTCGCACACCGTCACGAGCGACAACTCACGCAATGTGCGCTTGAGTTCGAGCGGACGGGCACCGAGCTCCACCTTCGCCCGCAACCACTCCGGCTTGCGAGTCTCGATCGTGAGCCCCTCGGTGACGCCGACCTCGGCGAGGCGACCGCGCAGTCGGGGCGACGATGCGACCGAGGTATCGAGGTGGTCGGAGGCGGCACGTACCGGCGCACCTGCGCCCGCGCCGCGGCTGAAGGGAGCGAGATCGTCGTCACCGTCTCGGGGAGAACGACGCACGACCTCAGCCCGATCGACATCGCGATCCGTGGCCCACATCGTCGTGGCGCGAGCGACCAACGTGTCGACGACCTCGGCCATCGACACATCGATGCCCTCCTGGGCCAATGACGTGACGCCCTTGTCGGCGATGCCACAGGGAACGATGTGACCGAACATCGACAGATCCGGTGCGACATTGAGCGCGAACCCGTGCATCGATCGCCCGCGGGCGAGGCGCACCCCGATCGCCGCGATCTTGCGGGGCGACTCGGATTCCGGAGCGACCCACACCCCTGGGTACTGCGTCAGGCGGCCGACGTCGGTGAGACCGAGATCGCACAGCGTGTCGATGACGAGCTGCTCGACCGATCGCACCCAAGCGACGGTGTCGGCCATTCCCCCGCCGCGTCGGCCCGGCACATCGAGGATCGGATAGCCGACGAGTTGACCAGGACCGTGATACGTGACATCGCCACCGCGATCGGCACGCACCAATTCGGCACCGACACTCGCCGGATCGACGAGGACGTTGTCACCCGTCGCGTTGGAACCGAGCGTGTAGACGTGAGGGTGCTCGAGTAGGAGGAGCCAGTCACCCTGGCCATGTTCGAAGAGCGCGTGCTGCAGATCGAGAGCCTCGCCGTACGGCACTGCACCCAGCCAGCGCACGTGCAGGGGCGAGGCATCCATGATCAGAGCTCGGCCTCCCAGTCACGGGTCTCGAGGATCTCCTTGACCTCGCGTAGGAACGCGGCGGCGTAGGCGCCATCGAAGGCGCGGTGATCCCAGGACATCGCGAGCAGACCGACCGAATGGATGGCGATCGACTCGTTGCCATCGACATCGGTGATCACGACGGGCCGGCGCTTCACGCCATCGGTGGAGAGGATGGCCACCTGGGGCTGATTGATGATCGGGAGCACCATGTAGCTGCCGAAGGAACCGGAGTTCGACAGCGTGAACGTGCCACCGACGATGTCGTCGGCCGAGAGCTTCTTGGTGCGGGCACGGCCGGCGAGCTCGTTGATGTCGCGTGCGATGGCCCGAAGGCGCTTGCCGTCGGCGTCGTGCACCACGGGAGCGATGAGCCCCTCGAAGTCCAGATCGACGGCCACCGACAGGTTGACGTAGTTGTGCACGATGAGTTCGCCATCACCGACGCTCGCGTTCATGTGCGGGTACGAACGGAGCGCATCGACGACCGCACGCGAGATGAAGGGAAGGTAGGTGAGGCCGAACCCCTCCTCCGACCGGAACGAGTCGCGGTGCCGACGGCGCACGCGATCGACGTTCTCGTAGTCGACCTCGACCACCGTGTACGCATGGGGCGACACCTGCTTCGACATCACCATGTGCTCGCCGGTGCGACGGCGGATGTTGTTGAGCGTCTCGACCGTGTCACCCGTACCCGATCGCGGAGCGGGGGCCACGCGTCGTTCGGACGGCGGCGCGGCTGGGGCGGCTGGGACGGCTGGAGTCGACGGGGCGACGGATGTCGACGCTGCGCCGAGACCGGCGCGGATGGCGGCTTCGACATCGGAGCGGGTGACACGGCCACCGGGGCCCGTGCCGACGATGCGTGAGGCATCGAGCCCGTAGTCGTTCACCAACTGGCGCACGATCGGCGAGGTCAGGCGATCGGCCCCGCCGGCCGCAGCCGGCGCTAGAGGTGCCGGAGCGGGAGCGGGAACAGGGGCTGGCGCCGGAGTCGGTGCAGGAGCAGGAGCCGGAGCAGGTGCGGGCGCCGCGGCCGGAGCGACAGGAGCAGGTGCGGGCGCCGGCGCCGGGGCCTCGACCACCGGCTCGGGAGCAGCGGCAGGCGCAGGCGCAGGCGCAGGCGCAGCACCGGCGTCGCCCACGACGGCGAGCACGGTGCCCACGTCGACGGTGTCGCCCTCGGCCACGCGGATCTCGGTGAGCACACCGGCCACGGGCGACGGCACCTCGGAGTCGACCTTGTCGGTCGACACCTCGTAGAGCACCTCGTCCTCGGCGACGGTGTCGCCGACCTTCTTGAACCAACGGGTGATGGTTCCCTCGGTGACCGATTCACCGAGCTGCGGGAGTTGGATGTCTGCCATCGATCGACCTTTCAGCCGTGCAGCGAGCGACCAGTGAGCGCGAGCACACTCTCGCCGAACAGTTCGCTCAGAGTGGGATGGGGCTGGATGAACGCAGCGACGTCGTCGACGTTGGCGTCCCAGTTGACGGCCAGGTAGGCCTGGCCGAGTTGTTCGGTGACCCATGGTCCGACCATGTGCACGCCGAGCAGGCGTCCGCCCGTACCGTCGGCGCGTCGCTCGGCGATGATCTTCACCATGCCCTCGGGTTCACCGAGGATGAGCGCGCGACCGTTGCCGCTGTAGCGATGCTTGCTCGTCACGACGTCGAAACCCGCATCCTTCGCCGACTGCTCGGTATGACCCACGAAGCTGACCTCGGGGTGGCAGTAGATGCACCACGGCACCTTGGCGTAGTCGAGCGGTAGGGGATCCTCGCCGAGCAGATCGCGGATCACGAGCATGCCCTCGGCGAAACCGACATGGGCGAGCGCCGGCGTGGCGATGAGGTCGCCGACGGCGTAGACGTTGGGCTCTGCGGTGCGGCAGAGCTCGTCGACCACCACATGGCCGCGCTCGCTCACCTGCACCGCAGTGCCCTCGAGACCGAGCGACTCGGACAGCGGACGACGACCCACCGACACGACGACGGTCTCGACGGTGATCGTCTCGTCCTCACCGAACGACACCTTGGTGCCACCGGTCGACTGCGGTTCGTGACCCTTCACGGCCACGCCCGTGCGCACCTCGATGCCGCGGTCCTTGAACGACTTGAGCACGACTCGGGTGATGTCGTCATCGCAGCCCGGGAGGATCTTGGGCAGCGCCTCGAGGATCGTCACCTCGGTACCGAGATCGGACATCATCGACGCGAATTCGCAACCGATCGCACCGCCACCGATCACGACCGCAGTCTCGGGAAGGTGCTCGAGCGAGAGCAGCTCATCGGAGGTGACGACGGTGGTGCCCTCGACCTCGAAGCCGGGGATGAGTCGCGGCACCGAACCGGAGGCGAGGATCACGTGGGTGCCGACGAGTTCGACGTCGCCCGACGATCCTCCGCCGACGCGCACGGTGCGGCCGGCGCCGAGGGTGCCGATGCCGTCGTAGACGGTGACCTTGCGCTTCTTGAGCAGACCGGTGAGCCCGCCGATCAGGCCGTCGATCACCGACTGCTTCCGAGCCTGCGTGACGGAGAAGTCGAGTTCGGGTTCCGACACCTCGAGACCGAATGCCGCCGCACCCTCGATGGCCCGGCGCACCGATGCCGTCTCGAGCAGTTCCTTGGCCGGGATGCAGCCGACGTTGAGGCAGGTTCCGCCGATGCGCTTCTTCTCGATGAGGGCGATCGACAGGCCGGCCGAGGCCCCGTAGAGGGCAGCGGCGTAGCCCGCAGGTCCGCCACCGATGATCACGACGTCGAAGTTCTCGGGCATGGCTCCTGCACTGGGTCGGGGGGCGATGAGCAGGACGAGCCTAGTCACCCCGCCCCGGGGTTCGGCCGTCTCGGTGCGGGTCGTGTGCGAGGGATCTCAACGGCTGGCCATGAACAACTGCGCCGCAGCTGCAGCCAGGATCGCCAGGCCGCAGGCCAGCGAGAGCAGGATGAGTCGACGGGTGCTCATGACGTCGCCGAGCGTACCCGTGGCCCCGATCGGGGCCGGAACCGGACGACGGGGGAACATGTGGCGCACCGGAGTGGTTGACACCGGCACCCCCACCCCGAGGAGTTCCCATGGAGATCGCCGTCACCGGAGCATCCGGTCTGATCGGTAGTGCGTTGTGTGCGTCGCTGCGGGCCGATGGCCATCGGGTGCGTCCGCTCGTGCGTCGTTCGGCCACCGGTGACGCCATCGCATGGGACCCCGCCGCCGGCACGATCGACGCCGCCGCGCTCGAGGGTGTCGATGCGGTCGTGCATCTCGCTGGCGCCGGCATCGGCGACAAGCGTTGGAACGACGCCTACAAGCGCGAGGTCCTCGAGAGCCGCACACGCGGCACCGAGTTGTTGGCCACGACGCTCGCAGCACTCGACCGCAAGCCATCGGTGCTGGTGAGCGGTTCCGCCATCGGCTTCTACGGCGACACCGGCGACACCGAGGTCGACGAGACGGCGCCCGCCGGACGCGACTTCCTCGCCGACGTGTGCGTGGCATGGGAAGCCGCAGCCGCTCCCGCAGCGGACGCGGGCATCCGTGTGGCCAAGTTGCGCACCGGCATCGTGCTCTCCCCCGCTGGAGGCGCGCTCAAGAAGTTGCTGCCGCTGTTCAAGTTGGGGGTCGGGGGCCGCATGGGTTCGGGTCGCCAGTGGATGTCATGGATCTCGATCGATGACGAGGTGCGCATCATCCGTTGGCTCATCGACAACGAGGTCGCCGGCCCCGTCGACGCCGTCGCACCCAACGCTGTCACGAATGCCGAGCTCACCAAGGTGCTCGCCCGAGTACTGCACCGTCCGGCGCTGTTCCCGGTCCCTTCGTTCGGACCCAAGCTCCTCCTCGGTTCCGAACTGGCCGACGCGCTGCTGTTCACGAGCCAGCGGGTTCGTCCGGCCGTCCTCGAACAGCACGGATTCGAGTTCTCCGACCCCGATCTCGAGGGTGCCCTGCGTCGCCTCCTCGCCCGCCCTGCCGCCGCCTGAGAGGATGGAACCATGAGCCCCGCCACCAATCCGACGAATCCCGACAACACACGCGAGGTGTCGGTCAGCCGCGTCATCGCAGCACCGGCGGCGGAGATCTTCGACGTACTCGCCGACCCCACCAAGCATCAGGTCATCGACGGCTCCGACACCGTGCAAGGAGCGAAGGGAAATCCCGAACGACTGCACATGGGCGCGAAGTTCGGCATGAAGATGCGCATCGGATTCCCGTACACGATCAAGAACACGATCGTCGAGTTCGATGAGGGTCGACGCATCGCCTGGCGCCACTTCGGCAAGCACGTCTGGCGCTACACCCTCGAACCGGTCGACGGCGGCACCAAGGTCACGGAGACCTTCGACTGGTCGACGGCGATCAGCCCGAAGTTCATCGAACGCATGCACTACCCGGAGAAGCACCCCGAGAACATGACGCGCACCCTCGAGCGCCTCGACGCGTACGTGACCACGGGTCGCCAGTGACGATGCCCTTCGACGCCCTCGTCCCGCTCGGATGGGACGAGGGATGGGCAACCGCACTCGCCCACTCCCACCGAGGCGCACTGCCCGGTCGGGTGCTGCAGCATCACGGCGCCGGCCTGCTGCTCGCACTCCCCGACGGGCCGGAGACGGTGATGTTCACCCAGCGACTCGACCCCGCGCCGACCGTGGGCGACTGGGTCGCAGTGGTCGATGGCGAAGCGATCGAGGTCCTTCCACGACGTTCGTTGTTGCGTCGGCGCAGCGCGCACGGCGAGGGCGAACAATCGCTCGCCGCCAACGTCGACACCGTGCTGTTGGTGTGCGGACTCGATCGCCCCGTGAAGGACGGACGGATCCAACGCGGCACCGCCATCGCCCATGACGCCGGCGCGCAACCCGTGATCGTGCTCACGAAGGCGGAGCGCGATGGGGTCGACCTCGACGCCGAGCGCGTCGCGGCCGAACTGCGCGTCACCCATCCCGGGGTCGACGTCGTGATCACCTCGGCCAAGGAGGGAGTGGGCCTCGACGAGTTGCGTTCGATCATCGGCAACGGCACCGTGACGCTGTTGGGAGAGTCCGGTGCCGGGAAGTCGAGCATCGTCAACGCACTCGCGGGAGACGACGTGGTGGCCACCGGTGATGTGCGCGAGGGCGACTCGAAGGGTCGTCACACGACCACGCGTCGCGAACTGCATCCGTTGCCCTCGGGAGGGGTGCTGATCGACACGCCCGGCATCCGCGCCGTCGGCATCGTGGCCGAACCCGATGCGGTGGCCGAGACCTTCGGCGAGGTCGACGACGTCGCCGCCGAGTGTCGCTTCTCCGATTGTCAGCACGAGGGACAGCCAGGATGCGCCGTGGCCCTCGCCCTCGCCGACGGCACGCTCGATCCCGCTCGTGTCGATGCATGGCGCGCATTGCACGCCGAGTCGACCGGCGAGGTCACCCGAGCGAGCGCACCGCCTCGACGATCTCGGAGACCGGGCGGAAGGTGAGCCCCGCTGCGGCCCGATGGGCCCAGCGCACGACGCCGGCGGAGTCGAGCACGACGATGCTGCGGCGATAGAAGCCGAGCGGCCCCAGGGTGCCGAAGGCGCGACCGACCGACTTGTCGGTGTCGCTGAGCAAGGGGAACGCGAACCCGTCGTTGGTGCGAGCGAACTCGGCATGGTCGTCGACCGACTGCGGACTGAGTGCGACGACCTGCGCATCGACCGCGGCGAACGCGCCGATGTCCTCGGTGTACGACCGCAACTGCATCGTGCACACGAGTGACTTGTCGGCTGGATAGAACACGAGCACCACCGGCGCACCCAGCCACTCGGACGACGAGAATCGACGACGGGTCACACCGTCGCCCTCGACGCCGTCGAGTTCGAACGGGGGCGCTGCGTCGCCGGGACCGATCACTCAGACCTCGAGCTGCTGCATGAGTTCGTCGGGAACGTCGAAGTTCGAATAGACGTCCTGCACGTCGTCGTACTCCTCGAGGGCGTCGATGAGGCGCAACACGGCCCTCGCCGCTTCTGCCGTCTCGAGCAGCACCGTGGTCGACGACACCATCGTGGTATCGGCCGAATCGAACGGGATCGACGCCTCGGTGAGCGCGTCGCGCACGGCGGGCAGATCGCTCGGCGCGCAGGTGAGGCGCCAGGTATCGCCTTCGTCGACGAGATCCTCGAGGCCGGCATCGAGCGCCGCCAACATGACGTCGTCCTCCTCGACCGTGCGAGGGAGCACGACGATGCCCTTGCGCTCGAACTGCCA
>CAYVUO010000076.1:0-9660 GCA_964454715.1 uncultured Bifidobacterium sp.
ATGGCGCTGGTGGCTCCACCCGTGAGCGCACTCGCGATGTCGTGATCAACATCGAACGTTCGATCGGCATCACCGCCATGGCCCATCTCACGTGCGTCGGTCACTCGCGCGATGAGCTCGTCACCCTGCTCGACGAGTACCGCACCGCCGGTGTGTCCAACATCCTCGCCCTCGCCGGTGATGCCCCGGCCGATGACCCCG
This sequence comes from uncultured Bifidobacterium sp., assembly GCA_964454715.1. Classification (GTDB taxonomy): domain Bacteria; phylum Actinomycetota; class Acidimicrobiia; order Acidimicrobiales; family Acidimicrobilacustridaceae; genus Acidimicrobilacustris. The sequence continues at coordinate 202 of CAYVUO010000076.1, forward strand.
ATGCGCTCGCTCGTGGTGAGTTCGAACACGCCATCGAATTGGTCGAACTCATCCGCTCGCAGGATGCCTTCTCCATCGGCGTCGCTGCGCACCCCGAGGGTCATCCGCGTTCACCCGATCTCTACAGCGATCGCCGTCGTCTCGCCGACAAGTTGTTGCTGGCCGACTTCGCCATCACGCAGTTCTTCTTCGAGGCCGAGCCCTATCTTCGACTCGTCGAGGGGCTCGCCGCGTTCGGCTGCGACAAGCCGGTCATCCCCGGGATCATGCCGGTCACCAATGCGGCTCAGGTCTCGCGCTTCGCTCAACTGGCGGGAGCGGAGTTCCCGCCCCATCTCGCAGCGCGCTTCGAGGCGATCGCCGATGACGCCGATGCCGTGCGGGCCCTCGGTGTCGAGTTGGCCACCGAGTTGTGTCAGCGATTGCTCGATGAAGGTGTGCCCGGCCTGCACTTCTACACACTCAATCGCTCGACCGCGACCCGCGAGATCGCCACCAACCTCGGCCTCGCCGACTGACGCCGTCGTGACGAACCCAGGCATCGACGCGCATGACGACGTCGTCGTGACATCGCTCGATTCGCCGGGCGTGTGGCGCCGTGGAGCGCGTCTCCTCGTGCGCTACGTGCGCCAGAACCGTCTCGTGTTCACGGTCTCGTGCATGGGTGCCGCCATCTACGCCGCAGCAGCGGTCGGGTCGACGTACGTGCTCGGTCACATCACGAACGAAGTGATCATCCCCACCTTCGAGGTCGGCCGACCATCGGCGCATGCAGTCCGGATGTCGGGCCTCGCCCTACTCCTGGTCGGTCTCCTGCGGGCGTCGACGATCGTGATGCGGCGCTACTTCGCCGCCCTTCTGACCTTCCGCACGCAACGACGCTGGCGCCGCGATCTCGTCGACACCTATCTCGCAGTGCCGCTCAAGTACCACCGCGAGACGCCGACTGGTCGACTCCTCGCCCACGCCGATGCCGACATCATCGCGTCGAGCGAGGTGCTCAATCCCTTGCCGTTCAGCATCGGCGTCGCTGCGCTGGTGGTGTTCGCCGTGATCAGCCTTGCGTTCGTCGACTGGATGCTGATGGTCGTCGGGCTCATCCTCTTCCCCGGCCTCGCCGTGATCAACCGCCTCTACACGTCGCGAGCGGAACGGCCACTCGAGACCGTGCAGTCCAAGGTCGGTGAGGTCAGTCGCATCACCCATGAGTCGATCGACGGTGCACTCGTCATCAAGACATTGGGTCGTCAGGACGACGAGGTGGAGCGTCTCGCCGTCGCAGCCGACGGGTTGCGGGCTTCGCGCATCGCACTCGGTCGCATCCGGGGCGTGTTCGAACCGATGACCGACGCGCTTCCGAACCTCGGGATCATCGTCCTCCTGTTGATCGGCTCATGGCAGGTCTCCGTCGGACGTCTCGACACCGGTCAGGTCGTGCAGGCCGCCGCGCTGTTCGGCCTGCTCGCCTTCCCGATGCGGATCTTCGGCTACTTCCTGCAGGAGTTCCCCCGTGCCTCGGTGGTGAGCGCCCGACTGGATCGGGTGCTGGCCACGGATCGGGAGCCGGGCGCCGCTCGCGCCGGATCCCGGCCGCCCGACGGTCCGCTCCCCGTGGCCTTCGAGGGTGTGTCGGTGCGCTACGGCGACGATCCGCCGATCCTCGACGACCTCCACCTCGACCTGGCGCCGGGAGAGATCGTGGCGCTCGTCGGCGTCGTGGGCTCGGGCAAGTCGACCCTGTGTGAACTGGTTCCCCGACTCGTGGATCCCGATCGGGGTGTGGTGCGCGTCGGAGGCGTCGATCTGCGCGATCTGGAGCCGGCGACCGTGCGTGCTGCGGTCGCGCTCGTGTTCCAGGAGACGTTCCTGTTCGCCGACTCGGTGCTCGAGAACGTCACCCTGGGTGAACCGATCGACGAGGACGAACTCGAGCGCGTGGCGCGCATCGCCCACGCCGCCAACTTCATCTCCCGGCTCCCCGACGGTTGGCACACGGTGCTCGGTGAACGTGGTGTCACGCTCTCGGGCGGGCAACGGCAGCGCCTCGCCCTCATGCGTGCGCTGTTGCGCCGGCCCCGAGTGCTCGTGCTCGACGATGCGACGAGTGCGGTCGACCCCGTGATCGAATCCGCCATCCTTCGCGATCTGCGTGGTTCGCTCCAGGCGACGACCCTGGTGGTCGCACATCGCGTGTCGTCGATCGAACTCGCGGATCGGGTGGTGCATCTCGCCGAGGGCCGCATCGTCGCGTCGGGCACCCATGCCGACCTCCTGGCCACCGACGCCGAGTATGCGCGACTCGTGCACGCGTACGCGGACCTCGAATCGATGGCCGACGGAGTCGACGACGAGGAGGAACTCGCGTGAGCGGTGACGAGATCCTCTCCGAGGCCTCGCATGACGAACTGGCGATCCTCGAACACGCGTCGGCGTTCGACGACACGACTGCGATCGATCATGAGCATCTGAACGCCGAGGATGCGGGCCCGAAGGTGCAGGCGATCGCCGTGCTGCGCCGCGGCTTCCGTGAGAGCCCCGAACTCGGCCGCAGTCTTCGCCTCACCGTGCTGTTCGCGATCATCGGAGCCGTGGGTCGGCTGGTCATCCCGATCCTCGTGCAGCAGGTGATCGACAAGGGGCTCCTCGCCGCTGAGGGATTCCGTCCCGGGTTCACCTTCACCGCATGCGGGCTGGCGGCTCTGATCGTCATCGGGGTGATGCTGCTCGCACGGGTGACCTATGTCCGCCTCGTCACCGCCTCCGAGACCATGTTGCGCAACCTGCGATTGCGTGCCTTCGCCCATGTGCATGCGCTGTCGATGGCCGATCACGACACGACCCGACGGGGCGAACTGACGTCGAGGGTCACGAGCGACATCGAGACCATCGCTCGGTTCGCCCAGTACGGAGCGGTGGCGTGGATCGTCGATTCCGTCGTCGTGATCGGCACCCTCATCGTCATGTCGTTCTACGCGTGGCAGCTCGCCGTGATAACGATCGTCATCGCGCTCCCAATCCTTCCGTTGTTCCGCTTCATGCAGCGGCGACAACTCGTCGCCTACGGAACGGTGCGCATGAGGGTCGCCACCACCCTCTCGGAGGTCTCCGAAGCGGTGCAGGGTGCAGCACCGATCCGGGCCTACGGCCTCCAGCCTCGTTCGAAGCAGCGGCTCGAGGATGCGATCCAGGGGCAGTACAAGGCCGAGATCGGCGCGGCGAAGTGGTTCTCGTTCATGTTCCCGCTCGGCGATGCGTTCGGTGGCCTTGCGCTCGCGTCGGTCACCGTCGCCGGTGTGTGGTTCGGCGCATCGTGGGGCCTGAACGCAGGCTCGTTGATCGCGTGTCTGTTCCTCGTGCAGTTGATCCTCGGTCCGATCGCCGAACTCGGTGAGATCCTCGATCAGACGCAGACGGCGATCGCCGGATGGTCGAAGGTGCTCGATGTGCTCGATCGCCCCATCGATCTGGTCGAGCCGGTGCCGGGAGTCGAGCTGCCCGATGGTCCGCTGTCGATCGATGTCGAGCACGTCGACTTCCGGTATCGAACCGGGGACCTCGTGCTGCGCGACGTGCATCTCACCATCCCAGCCGGCGCCTCGGTGGCAGTCGTGGGCGAGACGGGATCGGGCAAGACCACCTTCGCCAAGTTGTTGAACCGTCTCGCCGATCCCGTGTTCGGACGCGTGGTCGTCGGTGGGGTTCCCCTCGATCAGGTGTCGGCACGTTCTCGCGCCGAGCGCATCCGGATGGTGCCGCAGGACGGCTTCCTGTTCGATGGGACGTTGGGTCACAACATCGCGCTGGGCCGAACGGGTGCGACCGAGGCCGACGCGCGACGCGCGATCACTGAACTCGGTCTCGACGACTGGCTCGCCGGTCTTCCCCGTGGCCTCGACACCGTCGTCGGCGAGCGGGGCGAGGGATTGAGCGTCGGTGAACGCCAACTCGTCGCGCTCCTGCGGGCGCAGCTGGCCGACCCGGGGCTGCTGGTGCTCGACCAGGGCACGAGCGCGGTCGACCCGCGCACCGAGCGGACGCTCAACTCGGCACTGCAGCGTCTGGCCGAGGGCCGTACCACGGTGAGCGTCGCCCATCGTCTCTCCACCGCGGAGCATGCCGATCTGGTGCTCGTGTTCGACCATGGCGAACTGGTCGAGTCGGGGCCGCACGCCGATCTGGTGGCCGCCGGTGGTCGCTATGCGGAACTGTTCCGCAGCTGGCTGGGCAACACGGGACGATCCGCCGGCTGAACAGCCGTCATGGCGGGCCCGATCGTCGTATCGTGCGGCCATGCCCAGTGACGAGTACCTCGCGTTCGTGGCCGCTGCGGCGGCCCGACCCGTACCCCCGCCGCCCGCCGACATGGCCGAACAGCGCAGTCGGATCGACGCCGCCATGTCGCAGATCCCGCTAGCGCCGGGCATCGAGGCCGTGCCGTTCGTGCGCGGTGGTGTGCCCGGCACCGAGTGCCGTCCCGTCGGTGGTGGTGACGGTCTGCCGATCCTGTTGTGGTTCCACGGCGGTGGCTTCCGCATCGCATCGTCGCTGGCCTATCGCTCGTTCTCGTCGCACCTGTCGGCCGCCTTCGGCGCTCGGGTGCTCATGCCCGACTATCGACTCGCCCCCGAGTACCGGTTCCCGGCTGCGGTCGACGACTGCTGGGCGGTGTGGGAATCGATGTTGGCCGAGGGACTCGACGCGTCGCGCGTAGTGATCGGTGGGGATTCGGCCGGTGGCGGTCTCGCTGCGTCGGTCACGTTGCATGCACTCAACGACGGCGTGCTGCCCGCCGGCACGATCTGTCTGTCGCCGTGGGTCGATCTCACGGTGAGCAGTGCCACCTACGACACGCGTGCCGATGTCGACAAGATGTTCTCCCGCGATTCCGCGGCCGAGGCCGTCGCGGCCTACCTGGCCGAGCACGACCCTCGTGATCCGCTGGCATCGCCGGTGTTCGGTGACTGGAACGGAGCGCCGCCGCTGCAGATCATCTGTGGTGATGCCGAGGTGCTGCTCGACGACGCGCATCTGTTGCATGACACCGCGCAGGACGCCGGAGTCGACGTCACCATCAGCGTCTACCCCGACATGCCCCACATCTTCCCGTTCAACCATCCGGCGTTCCCCGAGGCCACCCAGGGACTGCACGAGATGGCGTCGTTCTTCTCCCGCGTCACGGGCTGACACTCCGCCGATTTCGCGTCACGGGGTGACGCCGCGAGAGGCCCGGGTCGCCACGGCCGCCGCATCGCGCACCATCTCGGCTGCGGCAAGTACCGATCCAACATCCATGCCGGGTGCGAATCCGGTCGCGGAGATGGCGGCGATGACCGACGCATCGGAACCGAACACCGGTGCGGCGATGGTGCCGACGTCGAGGCGGCTCGCAGTGTCGAGATCGACCACGGGGTAGTCCTGTGCCGCCAGTTGTGCGAACAGTTCGGCCACGTCGTCGCGCAGATCGACACGCGACGGATCGTCGCTGAGCGAGAAGGTGCGCTCTCCGAGTCGGCGCTGGGTGTCCGAACCCGTGGTGACGCTGTAGCCGCGACTGCGCACGAGCGCGAGTGCAGCGTGATTCCGCTCATCGCTCGACGTAGTGCGATCGGGGGAGCGCGACAACCACGCCTCGACCTCGTCATCGTCGCTCCACGCCGCGAACACCGCACCGAGTGGAGGTCGGAACGGCACGCGCTCGCCCTCGCGCACATCGGGCCCGTAGGCGGTGTGCACGCCGGCGCGCGCGACGAAGATGATCTCGTCGACGGTGCGCGCCGTGAGCACGACCCCCACACCGAGGTCGTCGGCGAGCGGTGCGAGCACCGAACGTGCAGCATCGAGACCGGGATGGTGTTCGAGCGCGACGACACCGGCCACCACCAGCGCCGGGCCGAGCGTGTACGCCTTCGACACGGGGTGGCGCGTCACGTGACCGCTCTGCTCGAGCACGGCCAGCACGGCGTGTGCGGAACCCAGGCTCATGCCGGTGCGGCGCACGAGCTCGGTGAGCGTGAAGCGTTCGGTCGGGTGGGTCACCAGCAGGTCGAGGATCTGGATCGCCCTGCTGGCGGCCGGTGCTGGTCGGGCCATCTGTCCTCGACGTGATTGACGGAGTGTGACACTTGTCCTACGTTCGCAGGAGCATAGCGAAGAATCCTTCGCAATTGCGAAAGGGATGTTCGGGTGGGATCCGAGCCTCCGCCTGCTCGTCCCATCATCAGGGGGAATCCATGAAGCTCGACCTTCTCTACGAGTTCCAGCCGAAGATCGGCCCGTACGACAAGCCGTTCCCCTTCGGCCAGAAGGAGGCGGAGCAGGCCTGTTACGACGAGGCCATCGAGGAGATCCGCTTCGCCGATCAACTCGGATTCTCGACCGTGTGGTGCGTCGAGCATCACTTCCGCGACGGTCGGTCGGCGTGTCCGAGCAACGAGGTCGTGCTCGGCGCACTCTCGACCATCACCAAGAACATCCGTCTCGGATTCGGTGTGAGCCTCATGCCGCCGGGCTTCCAGCATCCGGCGCGTGTGGCCGAGAAGGTCGCCACCGTCGATGTGCTCAGCCATGGCCGCGTCGAGTGGGGCACCGGTCGCTCCACGCCGATGGAACAGATCGCGTTCGGCGTACCCAACGACGATCGCAGCCGCGACATGTGGCGCGAGGCCGTCGAGTTCGTCGTCGAGGCCTGGACCAACGAGGCCATCGAATGGCACAGCGATCTCATCGACTTCCCGTTGCGCAAGCAGTGCCCCAAGCCGTACCAGGATCCGCACCCCTCGCCGTGGCTCGCCGCTGCGAGCGCGCCGTCCGCCGTCACGGCTGGTCGCGACGGCTTCGGTCTGCTGTCGTTCGCGCTGTTGCAGCCGGTCGAGGTGATGGCAGACATCATCAACCAGTACCGCGCCGCACAGCTCGAGGCGGAGATCGAGGGACGTCCGCCCCTCACCAAGGTGCGCAACGATCGCGTCGGCGCCTACACGCTCGTGCATTGCTGCGACGACATGGATGAGGCCAACGCCTACGGCCTGTGGGACTCCATCTCGTGGTGGTACCGCCATCTCGCCGAGTTCACGCTCGCATGGGAGGCGCCGAACCTGTCGCCCGAGGAGCGCGCTGCGGTGTTCCCGTTGCTGGAGGACACCATCAAGGGCACGGTCGATGTCCAGAACTACATCGATCAGGACATGATCGTCGTCGGCACTCCCGAGCAGTGTCTCGAGAAGATCATCCGCTACGACGAGGCAGGTGTCGATCAGTTGCTCTGCTACGTGCAGTTCGGCACGCTCCCGCACGAGAAGGTCATGCGCAACCTCGAGCTGCTCGGCACGCGGGTCATCCCCGAACTCGAGAAGCGCGGACACCGCGTCGACGCCCGTGCGGCGATGGCGAGCTGAGGAGCGGCGACATGGACATGATCTCCGGAATCCGCGATCGGGCCGCCAACGGCAATCCGCACGGCGCACAGTCGGGCGATGATCGCCCATGGCTCAGCGAGGAACTGGCTCGTCAGTTCTCGCTCAAGGGCCGGGTCGCCGTCATCACCGGTGCTGCTGGCGGCATCGGCCGTCAGGCCGCACTCACCTTCACCCAGGCCGGCGCCGACGTCGTCATCGCCGATGTGGGTGAGGCCGGTCTCAACGACACCGCCGACATGGTCGCCGAACTCGGCGGTCACGCCACGGTCGTTCGCACCGACGTCAGCGACCGCGACCAGGTCAACGCCCTCGCCGTCGCGGCGATCAAGGCTCACGGCCGCCTCGACGTCTGGGCCAACGTCGCCGGCATCATCCGCAACTGCCTCATCGTCGACGCCAAGCCCGAGGACGTCGAGGCGATCACCAAGGTCAACCAGTGGGGCACCTACTGGGGCATCGCCGCAGCGGGTCGAGCCATGAAGAACGGCGGCTCCATCATCAACGTGTCGTCGGCCGGTGGCGAGATGCCGGCCCCGACGCTGTCGATCTACGCCATGACCAAGGCTGCGGTCTCCCACCTCACGCGCATCGCTGCCACCGAGCTCGGCCCGTCGCACATCCGGGTCAACGCCATCGCTCCCGGCTTCACCGATACGCCGATGGTGCAGCGCAACTGGACCAACCCAGATGGCTCGGTCGACGACTCGGCACGAGATGCGCTCCTCGGTGCCCGCGCCGCGCAGTCACCCCTCGGCACGACTGCCACCCCCGAGGACCAGACCTGGGCCATGCTCTACCTGGCAAGTGATGCATCGAGATTCGTGACGGGCCAAGTGCTCCGTCCCAATGGTGGAGTGGTGATGGCATGACGACTGGAGATCAGTCCCCGGTTCCCGACTTCCTCTCGCGTCTGCGCGTCGACGGCCGAACGTTCGTCGTCGCCGGTGCTGGCGTCGGAATGGGGCGCATGACATCGCATGCGCTCGCGCAGGCCGGTGCGCGCACCGTCGTGTGCGTCGACATCGATCCCGATCGCGCCGCGGAGATCGCAGCTGAGATCGGTCCCTGCGGAGTGGCGTGGTCGGGTGACGTCACCACCCGCGAGGGCGCGGCGCGTCTCGCCGCCGACGCCGAGGCGATCGACGGTCGCATCGACGGACTCGTCGACATCATCGGCATGGCGAAGTGGGAATCCATCCTCGACATGACCGATGAGACCTTCGACTGGGAGATCGACATCTGCCTGCGTCACGCCTTCCTGCTGTCGCAGGAGATCGGTCGTCGCATGGCACCGAAGGGGAGCGGCACGATGGTGTGCATCGCGTCGGTGAGCGGTTTCACCGCAGCGCCGATGCACGCCGCCTACGGCGCGGCGAAGGCCGCCCTCATGGCATGGGTGCAGTCGTTGGCCATCGAGCTCGGCGCCTACGGGATCCGGGCCAATGCGGTGGCCCCGGGCACGATCCTCAGCCCCCGCATGGACGCCGTGTTCACCGACGAGCAGCGGGCCGCCAACGCCGCCAACACGCCGCTGGGACGCATGGGCTCGACCTCCGACATCGCCTCGGCCGCGCTGTTCATGTCGAGCGACATGTCGGCCTACATCACCGGTCGCACGCTCGTGGTCGACGGTGGCGTCGACGCCAAGTTCCCCTACGGCACCCTCTGATCGCTGGCTTTCCGCCGGTCGGGCGGGTCCGTCTAGTGTCGGCGCGTCCCTGACGCTCCCCCCTGGAGGACCCCGTGAAGTCTCCCGTTCGTGTCGCAGTAACCGGCGCCGCCGGCCAGATCGGCTACAGCCTGCTGTTCCGCATCGCCAGCGGTCAGATGCTCGGCGAGGATCAGCCGGTCATCCTCCAGCTGCTCGACATCACGCCTGCGATGGACGCGCTTCGTGGCGTCGCCATGGAGCTCGACGACTGCGCGTTCCCGCTGCTGTCGGGCATCGTGTGCACCGACGACCCCAACGTCGCGTTCGGTGACGTGTCGTACGCGCTGCTCGTCGGCGCCCGCCCGCGTTCGAAGGGCATGGAGCGCAAGGACC
>CAYVUO010000077.1:0-3268 GCA_964454715.1 uncultured Bifidobacterium sp.
CAGAGTGCGCAACGCGTGCACACGTCGTCGTCGATCAGGAACATCGAGTGATCACCGGGATCGATGCCGGGACGTTCGGTGCCGACGGCCTCGTCGATCGCGCTCGTGCGAACCAGGTGGATGCACTTCCACGGACAGATGTCGACGCAGCCCTCGCACGTGATGCACTCGGACTGATCGATGTGGATGAACTGCTTGGGCTTGACCGCCTTCGACAGCCACTCCGCGTCGACTTCGCGCAACACGTAGTCGTCGCGGAACTCGGGCATGGGGGGGTTGGCGTCGACGCGGGCCACGATCAGTCCTTCCTGATCAGCGGACGGCCGTATTCGGACTGCACGACTGCGGTCTCGGCAGCGGCGGCGCGCTTGCCGCGGTTCTGCCACCACATCCAGAGGAACACCTGCAGGACGAGGAACACCACGTAGATCAGCACGGCGATGATGTCGCGGATCGTCTGGTACGTGATGGTGACCGGGAACCAGCCCTCCATCGCCTGCGGCTTCAGGATCGAGCCGGGCCCGTAGAGGATCTTGTCGGGACGCCATCCGAGTTCGTTGCCCGCCCACTCGAGCCAGAGATGGGGAACGAGTCCGTAGGCCCAGAACATGAGGAAGAACGCATAGACGCTCGCAACCATCGCCTCTCCCCACGTCAACGGCGTGCCGACGGGGCGACGCGTGGCCATGGGAACGATGAGTGCGAGCAACCCGAACGTGATGATCAGCGATGCGATGAACGCAACCATCCGGGTGGCACCTCCCTCGTGAACGTTTGCACAAACCTTGGTGGCGGGCGGGGGGCCGACAGGTCTCCCGCTGCCGATGGACCCTGCTTGTCTACCACGGCCATGACGCCCTCTCGACAACTCGGAGCGCCGCGAAGTGGCGTGCGCGACGGTGGCAGTGGTCACGCGGCCACGGCGTCACTCGGGGGTCTCACGATGGTCTAGGTTGGCGTGCATCGGCGCGTCCGCCGACCCCTCGCACAAGTGCAGCGGAAGCTGCCGTGTTCCCGGAGGAACCGTGACCGAAGTTCCCGAGCACCTGCTCAAGCGCTCACGTGATCGTCGTGCCGCTGCCGGTGGCGGCGATGCGTCGTCGTCCGACGCTGGATCGGGCACCGAATCGACCGCCGTCGAGGCTGCGCCGAGCGCACCGGCGAAGGCTGCCGCAGCGGCTCCCGCCGTCTCCGCCGCACCCGAGGCCGTCACCCTCTCCCCCATGGCCGAGGCCCAGGTGCGCCGCAAGAAGGTGCCGTTCTGGGCCTGGCCCGTGCTGGCCTTCCTCCCCCTCTGGGCCGTCATCTACATCGGCGGGCTCTCCCCCGCCGCCTCGGGGGAACCGAGCCAGCTCGCCACTGGCCAATCGATCTACACCGCGAACTGCGCCGGATGCCACGGCGCGGCCGGCGGTGGCGGCGTCGGCCGTCCCATGAACGAGGGCAACCTCGTCAAGACGTTCCCCGACATCCTCGGTCAGCTCGAGTTCGTGTGGCTGGGCTCCAACGGCACCGGTCCCTCGGGCACGCCCTACGGCGATCCGGCCCGTGAGGGTGGCCAGCACACGACCCTGTCCTGGAACGGCAATCCCATGCCGAACTTCAACAAGACCCTCTCGCAGGCCCAGTTGCTGGCCGTGGTGCGCTACGAGTGGCAGGTCCTCTCCGGCGGCAAGGTCACGGCCGATGCCAAGGGAGACATGACCTACGCCGACGGCAAGCCCATGCTCAACGCGGCCGGCGAGCTCATCACCCCCGACGGCCAGCCGCTGTTCGACGCCACGGGCCACCTCACCATCAAGCCCAACTGGACGATGCCCACCGGCTCGAAGTGAGTCGAGCGGTACTCATTCCGCTCTGAACTGGGGTTTTGACGCTTTCGGGGCTGCTCAGCGGCCCTCGGCCACGGCCTCCGCGGCGCCGCGGACGGCCTCGTCGATGGCCACCAGGACCTCATCGTCGTGGGCCAGACCACAGAACAGCACCTCGTAGGCGCCGGGAGCGATGGCCACCCTGCGATCGAGCAGGGCATGGAAGAAGCGGGCGTAGAGCGCCTCGTCGGTCCGACATGCCGAGTCGTAGTCGGTCGGGGCCTCGGGTCCCATGAACAACCCCACCAGAGTGGCGGCCCGGGGTACCTGGGCGGCGATGCCCACGGCCTCGAGGGCGTTGGCGAACGAACCGGCCAGGCACTCGGCCCGGGACTCGATGGTGGCGTAGGCGTCGTCATCGAGCAGTTCGAGGGCGGCCAGACCGGCGGCGGTGGCGAGGGGGTTCCCCGAGAGCGTTCCGGCCTGGTACACGGGCCCGAGCGGGGCGAGGTTCTCCATGAGGTCGGCGCGTCCACCGAACGCACCGACGGGAAGACCTCCTCCGATGATCTTGCCGAAGGCACTGAGGTCGGCGCGCACGCCGGTGAGTTCCTGCGCACCGCCGCGCGCGACGCGGAAGCCGGTGATGACCTCGTCGAAGATCAACAGCGCGCCGACTCGATCGCATTCGGCGCGCAGCCCTTCGAGGAATCCGGGAACGGGAGGGACGAGTCCCATGTTCGCAGCGATCGGTTCGACGATGACCGCGGCGAACGACTCATCGAGACGCGGTACGACGTTGTAGGGAGCGACGACGGTGTCGGCGACGGCGTTCGCAGTGACACCTGCCGACGACGGGAGACCCAGCGATGCCATCGCGGTTCCGCCCGAGACCAACAACGAGTCGCTGTGACCGTGGTAGTTGCCGGCGAACTTGAGGATCTTGTCGCGACCGGTCGCTCCGCGCGCGACGCGCAACACACTCATGGTCGCCTCGGTGCCGCTGTTGACCATGCGCACGAGTTCGCATGAGGGCACTCGTGACGAGATCTCTTCGGCGAGTCGCACCTCACGCGGAGTGGGTGCGCCGTACGAAGTGCCGTCGAGCGCGGCAGCGCGGATCGCTTCGATGATGTGCGGATGCGCGTGGCCGGCGATGATCGCGCCGTAGCTCTGCACCAGGTCGATGAACTCGGTGCCCTCCACATCGGTGACGCGTGCACCTGAACCACGGGCGACGAAGTACGGCACCCCACCGACGGAGCGGAACGCACGCACGGGGGAATTCACACCACCGGGGATCACGCGTTGACCGCGTTCGAACCACTCGGCATTCGTCACTGGTGTGGTCATCGGACGATCTCCGTCAGTCATCGAGCGCTTCGGCGATCTCACGCGCGAAGTAGGTGAGGATCATGTCGGCACCGGCGCGTCGCACGGCGGTGAGTTGTTCGAGA
>CAYVUO010000077.1:3278-9567 GCA_964454715.1 uncultured Bifidobacterium sp.
CAGCCTCGCTCGGCGGCGGCCTTCACCATCGCGTACTCACCACTCACGTGATACGCAGCGATCGGCACGTCGAACGCGAGACGGGCCCGAGTGACGATGTCGAGATAGGACATCGCCGGCTTCACCATCACGATGTCGGCACCCTCGTCTATGTCGAGCGCGATCTCGGCCATGGATTCACGAGCATTCGCAATGTCCTGCTGATAGCCGCGCCGGTCGCCACCGTCAGCGATCTCGACATCGACGGCGTCGCGGAACGGGCCGTACATCGCCGAGGCGTACTTGGCCGAATAGGCCATGATCGCGACGTCATCGAACGATTCCGAGTCGAGTGCACTGCGCACGGCGAGCACGGTGCCATCCATCATTCCGGACGGAGCGACCATGTCGACGCCGGCTTCGGCCTGCGCGATCGCGACCTGCGCGTAGAGGTCGAGTGTCGCGTCGTTGTCGACGGAACCGCGACCGTCGAGCACTCCACAGTGTCCGTGCGACGTGTACTCATCGAGACACAGGTCGGTGATGAGCACGATGTCGTCGGCGAAGCGATCACGAAGGCGACGCACCGCCACCTGGACGACGCCATCGGGATCCCATGCACCGGAACCCTCGTCGTCCTTCGACTCGGGCACACCGAACAGGATCACTGCGTTCACGCCGAGGTCGACGAGCTGAGCCACCTCGCGCTCGAGCGAGTCGAACGTGTGCTGCACGACACCGGGGATCGATGCGATCGGATGCGGGAGGTCGATGCCCTCGCGCACGAACAGTGGCGCGACGAGATCGTTCACCGAGAGTCGAGTCTCGGCGACGAGCCGACGGATCGCCGGTGTGCGGCGCAGGCGGCGCATTCGACGCTGCGGGAAGGTCACGGGACGAGCCTACGCACGACGCCTTCGGGCTCCCGAATCGCCCGAAGGGCCGCGACGCGGACGTGGCGGGTGGACCACATGCTCGACGAGTGCGGCCACGACTCCGTCGATCGTGTGGTCCCGGGCCACGACATCGACGGCGATGCCGTGGTCACGTGCCGTGTCGGCGGTGACGGGGCCGATGCAGACGACGACACGCGGGAGATGTTCGATCCCGAACGCAGCGATCCACTGGTCGACCGTCGACGATGAGGTGAACGTGACGACATCGGCCGAGCGCACCTGCTCGCGCTGTTCGTCGGAGGGGTCGACACCGATGGTGCGGTAGGCCGTGACGACGTCGACCTGCCATCCGAGATCGCGCAGGCCGTCGGGGAGCACATCGCGCGCTGTCTCGGCCCGAGCCAACAGGACACGGTGTGGCCCCGGTCCATGCGGCAATGGGAATTCCGCCAACAACGATTCGGCGACGTAGGTGCCAGGCACGAGTTCGGGATGCAGGAAGTGCTCGGTGAGGACCTCGGCCGTTCCCGGACCGATGGCGGCGAGTCGCACACCGGCGAGGTCACGCCCATCACGCAATTGGTCGCAGAATCGCTCGGCACCGTTGGGTGAGGTGAGCACGACCCATGCGTAGTCGTGCACCCGGGCGACGGCGTCGGCCAGGGCCCGGCCCTCGTCGACCGGATCGACGATCTCGATCATGGGCACGACGAGGGGCGATGCCCCCTGGCGCTCCAGCAGCGAGGCGAGAGATCCGGCCTGATGGCGCGGGCGCGTGACGACCACGGTCAGTCCCTCGAGTGGGCGCTCGGTCGTCTCGGCCATGCGCCGAGCCTACGGGTCGCTCCGTCGCCGGAACCCGGGTGACCGATGCCACGCCCCCCGACGGAATGGGCAGCCCGAAGTGGTGGTTGCGGAGAGGGTATTTAGCACTAAATTCATCCCGACCACCCAGCACCCAGGAGCACCCCATGACCGATCTCCTGCTCGAGAGCATCCGTCCCGCATGGATGGACGACGCGGCTTGCAAGGGCCGTACGACCCTGTTCTTCGGGATCGCCGGTGAACGTCCCGAACGTCGGGTGAAGCGCGAGGCGCGTGCCCGCGAGGTCTGTGCGGGCTGCCCCGTGCTCCAGCAGTGCCGCGAACTCGCCCGCATGAACCATGAGAACGGGTTCTGGGGTGGCGAGAACGAGGAGGAGCGCGCAGCCGCCGGTTGGGCCCCGCGTTCGATCAGCCGCCGCGCGGTGCAGGAAGCCGCCCGCGCCTCCTGAGCGTCAGCTGACGGCGCCGTACGCCGCCAGCACCCGACGCCGGCTGTCGACGAGGTCGACGATCGGGGCCGGGTACGAATCGCCGAGGACCACGCCCGCTGCGGCCAGTTCCAGCGGCGGCGCGGCCCATGGCTCGTGGATCGATCTCTTGTCGAGACCGCGGAGCTCCGGGACCCACTCCCGCACGTACTCGCCGTCGGGATCGAATCGCTGACCCTGCAACACGGGGTTGAAGACTCGGTTGTAGGGAGATGCATCGGGGCCGGTGCCGGCCACCCACTGCCAATTGCCGATGTTCTGCGAGACGTCGGCGTCGAGCAGCACGTGACGGAAGTGGCGCTCACCTCGACGCCAGTCGATGAGCAGGTTCTTCACGAGGAACGATGCGGTGACCATGCGCACCCTGTTGTGCATCCACCCCGTGGAGCGCAACTGCCGCATGCCGGCATCGACGAACGGATAGCCGGTGAGTCCGTGCGTCCATGCCTCGAATCCGGTGTCGTCGACGAGCCACTCGATGGAGTCGAACTTCGACTTCATGGCGCGATCCACAAGCTCTGGACGCTCGAAGAGCAGATGCGCATACCAATCGCGCCACGCGAGTTGTCGCGTGAGCGCTGCGCGACCCGGGGTTGCAACACCAACCACGTCGAACACCTGACGCGGCGAGATCGTGCCGAAGCGCAGATCGATCGAGAGCTCCGACGTACCGGCGATCGATGGCGTGTTGCGATCGTCGTCGTACGAATCGGCGCGCGACACAGCGAGTACGAGGCGCGCACGCGCACCCGACTCGCCCGGAGCCGCCGCTCCATCGGCCTGGTCACCGAGCACCGGGTACGTGCCGAAAGCGGGAAGCGCGTCGACGGTCAGTGCGACTGGTCTGCCGTCCCCCGGTTGCGGCCAGGCATCCCACGACGTCTGTTCCCATCGGCGATGGAACGGTGTGAACACCTGCGACAGCGTGCCCGCACCGGTGAGCACCGAACCCGGCCGGTGCACCAACGTGCCCCACGACGTTCGCCATGCGATCCCGTTCGACACGAGCGCCGACTCGACCGCGACGTCACGCGAGCTCGCATAGGGAGTCACATCGGTGTTCACGTACACCGCCGCGCACGACTGCTCCGATGCCAGTCGAGGCACGACCGAACGGGGGTCGCCGTGCACGACGCACAACGCGCCACCGTGCTCACGGAGCCGCGCATCGAGCGCAGTGAGGTCACCGATCATGCGGTCGCGCCGTCGCTGCGACGCGCGATCGAACAGAGCGGGATCGAGGACGAAGAGCGCGATGACCCGCTCATGCTCCTGCGTGGCTGACGCCCACGCCGGATTGTCATCGAGACGCAGGTCGCGTCGGAACCACACCAGACCGGTCGAAGCCATGATCAGACCCTACGGACACCCGTCACCGGGAGCGCGATCGGACGATCAGGCGATGGGGCGACCGAACGGGAGCGACTCGTTCCAGGTGAGGAGGAACGCTTCCGCTCGCTCGCAGGCGCCCAGGAGCGGTCCCGACTCGTGACCGAGCACTTCGTCGATCACCCCGCCCACGAGCGCACCTGCGACAGCGGCCGCGTCCGCAGGGACCTCGCCCGATTCGGGCCACGCTGCGAGATGGCCCGCCGTGGTGACGAAGTCGGGGAGGACGACCACGTCCTTGCGACGCAGGGTGGCGAGAGCCTTGGTGGCGACGGGCATGGCGCCGGTCGGAACGACGAGGCGCGGACCGAACGAGGCCGCCGAGTGATCGTCGAGGGCGCCGACCTTCGAACCGGTGAACACGATGTCGCAGTCGACGGCGAACACCGCATCGGTGCCGAGCACCTCTCCACCGCGTTCGGCGACGAGACCGGCGCCGTGGTTCGACCACGCGGCGACGAGGTCGTCGGCAGCCATGCCTGACACCTCGTGAACGGTGCCCTTCGCGGTGGAGACCGCGACGACGCGCGCTCCTCGCGCCTCGAGCATGGTGACGAGTGAGGGGCCAGCGCCATCGAATCCCTCGACGGCGACGGTGCGCCCTTCGAGACCACCACTCGCCCGTGCTGCGGCTTCGACCGCGCCCGCGTTGGAGAGTTCACCCTTGAGCTGCCACCACGCCTCGGGCCGAGGGTCACGCTCGCGGAGCACCGAGAGCTCGCCGGGCCCGACTCCGCGACCGGGTTCGAACAGCACCGAGGACGCAGGGCCATCGCCCGATGCTTCGGCCACGAAGGCCTCGATCGCAGCTGCCCTCTCCTCCGCCGGGGCGTTGATGCCCGCGGATGCGCCGGAGATCCGACGTCCGAAGCTGGCGAACTGATAGGTCGCACTGCGGGCCAGCCATCGTGTGCCGTCCTGGAGCACCTTGGGTGCGCAACGGACGATGCCAGCCGACTGATCGGCTCCGTCGAGGTCGATCACGACGAACGCCCCGGTGCTGGAGAACTTGTGCAGTGCCACGGTCGACGAGTCTCGCACATCGCGACACCGATCCACTCCGCCCGATCGAACCCGTCCGCCGGGCGAAGGGCCTCGGCGCGAGCAGAATGGCGCCATGACGACAGTTCCGAACCCAGGCGAGGACGACACCCTCGACGTCGTGATCGAGATCCCCCGAGGGAGCCGCAACAAGTACGAGGTCGACCACGTCACCGGTCACATCCGGCTGGACCGTCGCCTCTTCTCGGCCACGACCTACCCCACCGAGTACGGCTACATCCCGAACTCGCTGTCCGAGGACGGCGACCCGCTCGACGTGCTCGTGCTGACCGAGGACCCCACCTTCCCCGGTTGTTGGATCGAGGTCAGGCCCGTCGGCGTGATGTGGATGGAGGACGACGCCGGTCGCGACGCCAAGGTGCTGTGCGTGCATCATCGTGAACCTCGTTGGCGCGACGTGCACGACATCTCGGAGCTCCCAGCGGAGCAGCTGGCCGAGATCGAGCACTTCTTCACGATCTACAAGGACCTCGAACCAGGGAAGTTCTCGATCACCAAGGGCTTCGAGGGTCGCGACGCGGCCTGGACCGAGATCGCGGCATCGCTGGCGCGCTACGTACCCGAGCACTGACATGTCGACCGGCGGAGATTCCAAGCGGGCGATCATCGCCGCATTGCTGGCCAACCTCGGCATCGCTGTCGCGAAGTTCTTCGGGTTCCTCGTCACGAGTTCGGCATCGATGCTCGCGGAGAGCATCCACTCCGTCGCCGACAGTGGCAATCAGCTCCTCCTCATCATCGGCGGTCGACGTTCGAAGCGAACGGCGAACGAACTGCACCAGTTCGGCTTCGGCCGTGAGCGCTACTTCTGGGCGTTCGTGGTATCGATCGTGTTGTTCACCTTGGGCGGCGCGTTCGCGCTCTACGAGGGAATCGAGAAGATCCTGCACCCTCACGAGATCGAGTCGCCGGCCTGGGCGATCGGCATCCTCAGTGTGGCGATCGTGCTCGAGGCGGTGTCGTTCAACACTGCGCGAGTCGAGGCCCGGCCGCTCAAGGGACGCGGTTCGTGGATGGCATTCATCCGCCGATCGAAGGCGCCGGAGCTCCCCGTCGTCCTGCTCGAGGACGCAGGAGCGCTCATCGGTCTCGTGCTCGCGCTCTTGGCGATCATCGTCGCTGTCGTCACGGGCAATGGCGTGTGGGACGGCATCGGCACGACCGCCATCGGCACGCTCCTCGTGGTGATCGCGATCGTGCTGTCGATCGAGATGAAGAGCCTGCTCATCGGCGAGGCGGCGAGCGACGGCGATCAAACGGCGATCGCCGCCGCCATCACGAGCACACCGAAGGTCAACGCCCTGCTCAACCTGCAGACCGAGCACCTCGGGCCGGAGTCGATCCTCGTCACGGCCAAGGTGGAATTCGATCTCGACCTCACGATCAGGGAACTCGCCGCCGTGATCGACGACGCCGAGCACCGAGTGCGGACCGCCGTTCCCCACGTCGACACCGTCTACTTGGAGCCCGACATCGACCGGGCCCGGGGGGCCGATCGGAAAAGTTGACCCATCAGGTCGACTTTCACCTCCGAACCGGGCATGATGGTCGCCCCCCGCCTCGGGGACCATCACCGCTGGAGGAACCATGGCACTTCGACTGGGCGACATCGCCCCCGACTTCACCGCAGACACCACCCAAGGCACCGTC
>CAYVUO010000078.1:0-9490 GCA_964454715.1 uncultured Bifidobacterium sp.
TGGCCGCCCCCCAGGCGATCCCGGCCTCGAGCAGGCCCTGATCGAGCTCGGCGAAGGAGGCCGGCATGAGGTCGTAGACGTCATCGGGGAACATCCGGACGGCGAACTCGTCACGTTCGGGCATGGGCACCCCGAGCGCAGCCAGTGCGCCCGTGGGCCACGGCACTGCGGCCCGCACGAGGTCGAGGGGACCGGTGCGTTGGTCGTCGATGTCGAGCGCGAGCAGGGCGCGGACCCGAGGCACCACGACCGCGGCCGCCTCGATGCCCGCCGTTCGGGCGCTGGCCCGCACCTCGTCGTCGGGCGCGGCACCCGACCATGCACTCCAGCGATCGCACACGAGGCGTTCGACCCACGGAGCGAGCGCCGACTCGATGCCATCGGCAAGGGCGTCGGCATATGCAGCGAGGGCGCGGAGGTCGTCGTCGCTGACGGTCATCAGCCCTCGACGGCGTGGTTGAGGTTGCCCGAACGCAACCCCTCGAGATCGAGTGTGACGTAGCGATAGCCCACCGACCGCACCGCGTCGACCACGGCATCGCGCTGTTCGACGACGTCACCGAGATGTGCGAGCGGTACCTCGATGCGCGCCGTGTCGTCGTAGTGACGCACGCGCAGTTCGGCGAAACCGAGTCGTCGTAGCGCGGCTTCGGCTCGTTCGACCTGCGACAGCAGGCCGATGGTCACCGTCGTTCCGTAGGGAACACGAGACGCCAGACAGGCTGCCGCCGGCTTGTCCCAAGTGCGAAGGCCGAGGGCTCGTGACGCATCGCGGATCATCGCCTTGGTGAAGCCGGCCTCGACGAGCGGGAACACTGCGCCGCGTTCATCGGCAGCACGTTGACCGGGACGGTGGTCGTCGAGGTCGTCGAGGTTCACGCCCAACACGACCGCCGCACCGAGGTCGGTGGCGACGGGGCCGAGTACGTCCATGAGCGCTGTCTTGCAGTGGTAGCAGCGATCGATGTCGTTGCGGCGGTAGTCGAGGTTCGAGAACTCGTCGGTGACGACCTCGCTCCAGCGCAGTCCCCACTCCGCTGCCAACGATGCGCAGTCATCTCGCTCATCGCCGGCGAGCGATGGTGACACCGCGGTGATGGCCCGGGCCGCGTCACCCAGGACTTCGTTCGCCATGAACGCGAGGAATGCCGAGTCGGCACCGCCGCTGAAGGCGACGATCACCGACCGCAGTTCACCCAACCGTGCACGCAGTCGGGCGAGGGCGTCGTCGACTTCAGTCAATGCCGAGTTGGGCGAGCACCTCGCCCACGGGAGCGACGATGCCGCTGATGAATGGGCCGAACTCCGCGTAGAGGGCCGACGCACGATCGAAGCGCATCGTGTACACGACCTCCTTGAGCACGTCGGGAGTCGTGGCGAACAGCGTGACGCCCCACTCGTAGTCGTCGACGCCAGTGGAGCCGGTGACGACCTGCACCACACGGCCGGCGAAGTTGCGGCCCGACGCGCCGTGCTCGTACATGAGCTCCTTGCGCTCGTCGTAGGGCAGCGTGAACCAGTTGTGCACGTCGCCCCGCTGCTTGGACATCGGGTAGAAGCACCACGCCGGCTTGCCCTCGGGCGGCAGCTCGGGTGTGAGACGCGCTGAACGCTGCGGCTCGGGAACACCCTGCGCGTACTCCGAGAGTTCGGTCATCGACACATACGAATCGACGAGGTCGAGACCAGCGGCCTGCAAGCCGGCCTGGAGACGACGCAAACTCCACCAGTCGGCGCCCACGGCCATGAACGCGAGATCGGCCTTGTGCCCGAGCACGGCGACGGTGACGACCTGATCACCGTCGGCCTCGGCCTTCTGCACGGCTTCGACGATCGCAGTGCCGTCGGCCAGCGGCGAGGCCTTGAAGAACAGGTGCACGACGGCGAGGCCGATGCTGGGGCTCACGGGTTCGGTCATGACCCGAGTCTACGGGTCGGTCGCCGGGGCATCCTCGGCCGGGGCCAGCGTGACCACGGCGTTGTAGTCGGGGATGCGCGACCCCGGCTCACGATGCTCGGGCCCGGCCGCGATGAGCACGTTCCCCTCGGGCCAGTGCACCTGCAGGGTCTGGCTCGGCAGGCGTTCGAAGTGCAGACGACCGGTGTACGAACCCGTCTCGGATCGCAGCACGACGCGGTCACCCTCGCGGAAACCGAGCGCCCGGGCGTCGGCACCATCGATGAACACCGCGTCGCGACCGGCGCCGGTGAGCGGATCGATCTCGGCCTGCACCATCGTGTTGAACTGCTTGCCCCGGCGAGTGGCGACGGTGAAGTGGCCGGCGGGCAACGACGTATCGACGCGTTCGAGGATGCTGAACCGACCGCGACCATCAGGAGTGGGGAACACACCGTCCGCGCAGAGGTGACGACCACCCCATTGCACGGCGTCGTGGGTCTCGCGCAATTCCTCGATGCCCTGATAGGCCGGCACGACCTCGGCGATCTCGGCGCGAAGGTGCTGGTTGTCGCGCCACGCGAACTTCGACACGAGCTCTGGCTTCACCCGCGCCGCCACCTCGGCGAACAGTCGCCACTCACTTCGGGCCTCACCGATCTGACGTTCGATCTGGGGGGAGTATGCGATGCGACGTTCGGTCGTGGTCTCGGTGCCGCCGCCCTCCTGCTCGTAGCGCGTGTGCACGGGCAACAGGATGACGTCATCACCGGGGATGAGCATCTGCGAACTGAGCACGATGTCCTGATGCACTCGCAAGGGCACGCGCTCGAGCGAACGTTCGACACGGGCGGGGTCGGGAAGGGCCTCGAAGAAGTTGCCGCCGGACATCCACAGCAGATCGAGTTCGCCCCGTTCGGCCGCCTCGGGCATCTCGCTCGCGGTGAGGCCCGAGTGATCGGGCACCGGGAAACCCCACATGCGTTCGAACTCGGCCGCGGCTTCGGGTGACGGTGCCGCACCGCCGGGCATCGAGGTGGCATACGCGCCCATCTCGGCACCGCCCTGCACGCCGGAGTGACCGCGCAGCGGCATGAGCCCCGCTCCGTCGCGGCCCACGTTGCCGCGGGCCAGACCGACGTTGACGATGCCCTGCACGCCCGACGCCGCGTGCACATGTTGTGTGATGCCCATCGACCACAACAGCACCGACGCATTCGCCGATGCGTAGAGATCGACGAACTGCTCGAGCTGTTGGGCGGAGAGACCGCATTCGCGCAGGAGGTCGTCGAGATCGATGGAATCGAGGTGATCGACCAACTCGCTCCAACCCGAGGTGTGCTCGTCGATGAACCGCTGGTCGACATCGCCGCGTGCGATCAGTCGCTTCACGACTGCATCGGCGAAGGCGGGGTCACCGCCCGGTCGCACCGGCACATGGAGATCGCAGATCTTGGTACCGAACATGGCCGACTCGGGCGACGACGGCACCCAATAACGATCGAGACCCGGTTCCAGATACGGATTGATGACGACGACCTTGGTACCGCGGCACTTGGCCTCGTAGAGGTACTTCATGAACACCGGCTGGTTGTTGGCCGGGTTCGCGCCCCAGATGACGACGAGATCGCTCTCGATCACGTCGATCAACGAACACGTGGTGGCGGCGACGCCGATCGCGCCCTTCAACGCCACGGTCGAGGTGGCATGGCAGATGCGCGCCGCGGAATCGACGTTGGCGATTCCCATAGCCCGCGCCGCCTTGCCGGCGACGTAGTACGTCTCGTTGGTGATGCCGCGGCTGGTGAGGAACATGCCGATGCGATCGGGGGTCGTGCCCACGATCGCATCGCTCAGCGCGGTGAGGGCCTCGTCCCAGGTGATGCGGGTGAAGCCACGCTCACCTCGGCGGCGACGCATCGGGTGCGCGAGTCGGCCGAGTTCGCGCAGTTCGGCACCTGACTTCAGTCGCAGCGATGCGACGTCACCGAGCAGCGAATGATCGAGCGCGTCGGCGCAGTTCATCTCGAGCAGGCGCAAGCGGGTGAGGCACAGATGCGTACCCTCGATCGTCCAGTCGTGCAGACCACCGGTGCCGAGCGCGCAGCCATCGCACACTCCCTCGGTGAGCAGTCGCCAGGCGTACCGACCCTTGCGACGATTGCGCCACGCGATCTGCGCCATCTCGCCGAAGTGGTTGGGCTTGCGCAGGCCGATGCCGTTGGGTCGAGGACTCACCCACAGTCGTGGATGGATGCCCTTCATCGTGCACCTCCCGCGTAGACGTTCGCGCTTCCGTCGCGCACGAAACCCACGAGGGTGAGGCCGGCGATCTCGGCCGTGCGCACGGCGAGTGCCGACGGCGCGGAGACGGCGACGAGCACCTCGAAGCCTGCAGCCCACGCCTTCTGGACCATCTCGAACGAGGCCCGACCGCTCACGAACAGTCCGCGGTCGCGCGCAGGCAGCGCGCCATCGACCAGAAGCGTGCCGATCACCTTGTCGACGGCGTTGTGACGACCGATGTCCTCGCGCACCACCAGCAGTTCGCCCTCGCGATCGAACGCGGCCGCTGCGTGCACACCGCCCGTGCGATCGAACAACTGCTGCGATGCTCGCACCGACTCGACGACACCGAGCACCGTCTCCATCGACCATGCCTCGTGATCGACGATCGGTTCCAACCGAGCCGTGAGCTCGTCGATCTGCGTGGACCCACAGATGCCGCACGACGACGATGTGGTGCCGAGCCGAGGTGCAGGGGCCGGCGCTCGACCACCGGTGTCGACACTCACCACGTTGAACTCGGTCTCGACCGCGCTGCCCGTGCCGCAGTAACGACACGATTCGATCTCGGCACCGCCGAGCAGGCCGTCGGTGAAGCACAGGCCGGCGGCGAGCTCGAAGTCGTGGCCAGGAGTGCGCATGGTGGTGGCGACGGTGACTCCGTCGAGCCGGATCTCGAGCGGTTCCTCGACGATCACCTCGTCGGGGCGGCGACCCTCATCGACGCGTCCACCGTCGCTCACTCGTCGGGCGAGCACCGTCTCGCTACGTCCCCGGGGCATGCGGTCACGGTATCGGCCCCCACCGGGTGGCACGAAGGCCGCCACAAACCGGCTCCCGGACGCTGGATACAGTCGGATGATGGTCGTTCGTCGGATGCTCCTGGCCGCCATCGTGGTCTGTGCGGGTGCGGTGTTCACCGGCTGTGGCGGCGCGGCAGGTGCTCGGATCGTGAGGGTCTCACCGGGCGGGTCGACCATCAGCGATGCGGTGAAGGGAGCCCGTGATGGCGACATCATCCTGCTCGCACCTGGGGTGTACCACGAGTCCGTTCGAGTCGAGAGACGCAACATCACGATCCGCGGAGAGGACCGGAACTCCGTCGTACTCGACGGAGGGGATCGGCTCACGAATGGCTTCCTCGTGGCTGCGGACGGCGTGGCGATCGAGAACCTGACCATTCACAGCTACGTGCAGAACGGCATCGTGTTCAACGGAGCCGAGCGCGCGAGCGGTGGGAAGGGCGTCGACCCGTCGAAGGACTACGGAAGTGGGTCGGACAGTCTCGTGAACTACGCAGTGCGCTACGTCACCGCGTTCAACAACGGGTTGTACGGCATCTACGCGTTCGCGAGTCGTGATGGGGTGATCGAGGACTCGTACGTGTCGGGTCACCCCGATTCAGGCATCTACGTCGGGCAATGCAAGCCGTGCAACGCGACCGTTCGGCGAGTGACCGCCGAATACAACGCCATCGGGTACTACGGCACGAATGCCTCAGGTGGCGTCGTCGTCGCCGAGTCGATCTTCCGTCGCAATCGCCTCGGCGTCGCGCCGAACTCACAGCGGACCGAGAAGCTCGCGCCCCAGGCCGAGACGATCGTGGTCGGCAACATCGTCGATGAGAACGGCGACCCACTTGCGCCCGCGATCCCGAAGGGCTTCTTCGGGGGTGGGATCGCGATCGGGGGAGGAACCAGGAATGTCGTGACCCGCAACGTCGTGCGGAGCAATCCGTTCGTCGGAATCGGATTGCTCACCCTCGATGCCTTCCCGCCCGAGAACAACACGATCACTGACAATGTCGTGACCGGCAACGGTACGGATCTCGCCTACTCGTCGACCGGTGCCACATCGGCTGCTGGCAACTGCTTCATGGGCAACACGTTCGTCACGTCGAACCCGATCTCGATCGAGACGGTCATGGCATGTGGATCACCGTCGACTCTCACGAGCGCGCCGACGCTCGCACAACCGAAGGCGCCACCGGGTGTCGACTACCACACGATCCCTGCACCTGGACCCCAACCGACGATGCCCCCAGAAGCGATGACCGAACGGGGCGGATTCCGCAATTGGACGCCGATCGATGTCGACTCGATCCCCGTTCCCGGGGCTCGATGAGATCCAGATCTCTGCCCGCGAGGTTGTTCACAGTGGTCTTCGTGACCCTCGCGTTGGTCGCAGGTGCGTGCGGATCGTCACCTTCGGCGAAGGAGGGTGCACGCCCGCTCACGAGCGAGGAGGCCTCGACCCTCGCCGACTCCCTCTATCTGAATTCGCAGGACGGTGGCGCCACGTTCACTGCGAATGCTGCGCTCACGGTCACACGGGTCTCGATCGCCATGCAAGGAGAGGTCGACTGGAGGAACGGAAGCGGTCACGCCGTGGTCTCCACGACCGGAACCGACGCTGGCCTCACGGAGGTCTGGTGGAACCCCTCCAGCGTGATCGAGTACTGGCCGATGATCGGATCGCTCCTGCCCGGACTCGGATACACAGGAGTCTCCTTCGTGTCGCGCGGGCCCGATCCCGAACACCGACTGATCGATCGCGTCATCGCAGTGGTGAACGGCCTGGCGTCGAAGGAGCGGGAGAACGCCGTCCTCATCCAACAGAAGCCGGGGTCGGAGTTCGTACGAAGTGACGAGCTCCGAGGAATCACAGTCGATGTGCTCCGTTACGGCGAACGGAACCTCTACTGGATCGATGCATCGAGTTCTCGCATGCTGCGCTTCGACGGCAACGCTGCTTCGGGCACGGCGCCAGTGATCGTCGACCTCCTCGGCACCGGAGTGAGAACGGTCGAACTTCCTCCACCTGCGCTGACGATCCCGACCGACCGGATCTCGGCGCTCTACCAGTCATTGACCGGCCCATGACTCGGATGATTCGCGTCGCGATCCCCGCCGTGGCGATCGTGCTCATCGCAGTTGGCGGCGTGATCGTGGTGCGCGGCAGAGCGGTGTCGGTACCCACGGACAACGACCGCAGGTTCGTGTCGGCGATGATCCCGCACCACCATCTCGGCATGCAGCTCATCGAGAACGCGACGTCGAACAGCGACGATGTGCGCCTGCGTCGTCTCGTGTTCGAGATGGACACGTACCACGGCAGCGAGCTGGCCCAACTCGATCGATGGGCCAATAGTTGGAATGTGGTTGGGGCGCCCACATTCCCGGGCAACATCCCAGACGACGAGATCGAGGCGCTCGGCACCATGCGGGGGAGCGACCACGACACGCAATGGCTGGCGCTCATGATCGACCACCACGAGGGAGCGCTCGACATCGCGTCACCCGACTCGGGCGCACTCGACGTCACTCGTTCGATGGCGACCATCATCACGGCGGTACAAGCTCGACAGATCGCGACGATGCAGAACCTGCTGGGAGAGCTCTGCGATGAACATCCTCAGTCGTTGGGGTGTCCGGACGCCCAGTCCTCGAAGAGATGATCAGTCAGCCCGAGGGTCGAGCTTCGAGATGACCCGGCGATAGAGACTTCGCTGGTGAGCCGTGCTTGCCGGAGTCCAGTCGACATCGGCGAGCGCACCGGTGCATGACGCCATGAGGCAGAGACCGAAACCGTTCGATCGCACGAGCGAACCGATCAGGCCGACCTGTACGAATACTTCATCGTCCACACCCGAGTAACGCTCCTCGAACATCCGCCTGCCCATGAGAGCGGCCTGGCGATACAGAGCAGCGGTGTTCTCAGCGATCGAGCGGTGATGGCGTGCAGCGAGAGTCATCTCATTGCGCAGATTCCGGAACGGACGATTGAGATCGGCAACCAGGGACCGCCCCTGTGTCATCGATCGATGGATGAACTGCTCGCCGGTCAACCCGAAGAAGGGGGTGAAGGCGAGATTGATCCCGTCCTCGACCCACGCCTGCACGACGCGCTCCATGAGCGCGTCCTTGGAGTCGAATCGCTCGTAGACGACGTTGAACGTTCGACCTGCTTCGCGCGCGATGCGATTCGCGGACGCGTTCTCATAACCGGAGCGTGCGATCACTCGCATGATCGCTGGCACGAAGTCGTCGAGGACCTCGTCGCCGAAACTCGTCGACGGGAGCGGCAACTCCACGGGACTGGCAGATCGAGTCTCAACATTCCATGCGTCTCGATCGTTCAACATCTCCTTGGCTACTGGAAGCGCGTGCTTCCACCCCTCGCTCAGGGTTGGGCCGACCACCGGTGCGAGGAAGAGTGTGCCGAGAAGCACCGAGAGTTGGGTCACGGCGATCGCTCGAGGAGCAGGTGATGCAGCGACATAGGAATCGATGCGACGCAAGAGCGATCGCTCGACGATGTCGTGGAGGAACGGGAATCGACGAGCGACTGCCAAGACTTCCACGAGGGCCGCGGAGGTCGATGACGGTGACGCGAACTCGGCCAGGAGGTCCTCTGGGACGAGTTCGTCATCGCTCGAGTACCACTGCGCGTTCATCTCCATGAGACGATCGAGATGCGCTTCGAGCGTGGTGGTCCAGAGGTCGGCGGCGACATCCTCGGGCGAGTCGTATCGGGCGTAGATCGGCGCGCGGGTGAGACCTGCAGCCTCTGCCATCTCGGAGAACGAGAGGCCATCGACTCCTCGCTCGGCGAGCAGCCGGAAGGAGACCTCGTGCAACACTGCGTCGTTGGCCGCCGCATGACTGCGGCGACGCTTGGATCGAGACTTCGTCTCGGAGGCGCCGATCGCTCCCACGGTCATGGGACGACGCTACTCCGACAACGAAACATTGTTCTGAAAAGGAAGATGGGCGCCCCGAAGGGCGCCCATCGACGGACTGCAGGATGGAGCGAGCGATCAGAAGTCGTCCATGCCCGGCATGCCGGGGGCTCCACCCTTCTCGGGCTTGTCGGCGATGACGGCCTCGGTGGTGAGGAACAGCGCCGCGATCGACGCTGCGTTCTGCAGGGCCGAGCGGGTCACCTTGGCGGCATCGATGATGCCGGCCTTCACGAGATCCTCGTACTCACCGGTGGCGGCATTGAGGCCCTCGCTGGGCACGGGCATCGAACGCACGCGCTCGACGACGACGCCCCCCCCGAGGCCGGCGTTCGTGGCGATCTGCTTGATCGGCTCCTCGAGCGCATGGGCGACGATGCGAGCGCCAGTGGCCTCATCGGGATCGAGACCCTTGGCGACCTCGAGCACACGGGCCTGCGCACGCAGCAGCGTGACGCCACCGCCGGCGACGACACCCTCCTCGATGGCGGCCTTGGGGGTGCTGACCGCATCCTCGATGCGGTGCTTCTTCTCCTTGAGTTCCACCTCGGTGGCTGCGCCGACCT
>CAYVUO010000079.1:0-397 GCA_964454715.1 uncultured Bifidobacterium sp.
CGTCACCGATGATGACCGGTGCCGCCTGCGGAGGTTCGAGCACACCACCGATGCCCACACCACCGGAGAGGTGGACGTTGGCGCCGATCTGCGCACAACTGCCGACGGTGGCCCAAGTGTCGACCATCGTGTTCGCACCGACGCGGGCACCGATGTTGACGTAGCTCGGCATCATCACGACCCCACGGTCGAGGAACGAGCCGTAGCGGGCCGAAGCGCCGGGCACCACCCGAACACCGGCCGCGGCGAAGTCGCGCTTCAGCGGGATCTTGTCGGCGAACTCGAACGGTGCCAGCTCCATGGTCTCCATCTGCGACAGACGGAAGTAGAGGAGGATGGCGTGCTTGAGCCACTGGTGGACGACGGGTTCGCCATCGGCGCCGAGCTCGGCGACGCG
>CAYVUO010000079.1:407-9247 GCA_964454715.1 uncultured Bifidobacterium sp.
CCTCACCCGAGTCGAGCAGCGCGATGGCCGAGCGCACAGCTGCGACGGCGTCACCGTCGGAGGCGCTCAGCGTGTCGCGCGTCTGCCAGAGCTGGTCGATGGTCGTCGAGAGATCGGTCATGGCGGCGCAGGCTACCGCCCGACCGTCGAACCCTCGTGACCGGATTCAGTTCGCGCTCGGCGGCGGTGGCGGAGGAGGAGGCGCGACCGGTGGCGCTGCGGGAGGAGGAGGCGGAGGCGCGCTCGGCGGCGCAGCAGGGGGCGCCGGAGGCGGCGGGGGTGCGACCTCGGGCGCCGGCATGACCGATGGCGCAGTGCCGGGTGCCGGCGCAGCGCTGGCAACTGCGGGACCGCGCGCCCGGCGATTGGCCGAGACCCGACGCACGATGGCGACGATCATGATGATGAGTGCGGCGATGAAGCCCAGGGTGCCCACGGCGATGCCGCCGACGAGGAGCAGCACGATGCGACCGCCGGGCACCTTGCCGATGCGAGCCGTCGTTCCCCTCGGGCCATCGACCTCGACGTAGTAGGTGCCGGGAGTCGGCACCTCGAACGTTCCGGCGGAGGCGTAGTGCATGCCGCCGTCGTCGGCGGAGTACGAGGTGCCCGAGACGCTCGGCTGCACCAGGTCACCGTTGGGGTCCTCGATGAAGACCTCGACCGCGCCGACCGATTCGGTGTTGAGCGCGCCGACGAACACGTAGTACTCGCCCGGGCTCAACCGGATCTTCGCGACCTCGCCCGCATCGACCCGTTCGAACCCATTGATCGTGTTGGCGATCGTCGTGACCGAGAGCACGATCAACACGACTCCGATGATCGAGGTGAGCACGAACAGGACGGGAGCGATGATGAAGCCCAAGTACGGCTTCTTCACCGGCGCTGCAGTCGGCGTGGTCATGGGTTCACGGTACCGAACGACCCCTCCCCCACGTGGGTCACCCCCGTACTCCCCGTGGGGTACTTCCGATGGTTCAGGCAACGCCCAGGCGACGAGCGACGAGGTCGAGACGTTCGTCGGGTTGCACCAGCGCCACCCGAACGAATCCCTCGCCGGCCGGTCCGTAGAACTCGCCGGGCGACACGATGGCACCACCCTCACGCGCCATCCGGTCGACCAACGCCCACGCGTCGCCATCGGGGGCTTCGGCCCATAGGTAGAACGCTCCGCCCGGCATGGGCGCGTCGACACCCAGTGCGGCGAGAACAGCACGGAATCGTTCGAGTCGTTCGCGATAGATCACGCGCTGCGCGTCGACATGCGACTGATCGCCCCACGCCGCAACGGCTGCGGCCTGTACGGGACCCGGCACCATGAATCCCGCGTGCTTGCGCAGCTCCGACAGGTAGTGGACGAGATCGCCATCACCGGCGTAGAAACCGGCGCGCACGCCAGCCAGATTGGAACGCTTCGACAACGAGTGCACCGCGAGCACACCATCGAGCCCGTGTTCGAGGATCGTGCGTCGCTCGCCGCTCCAGGTGAACTCGACATAGCACTCGTCGCTGATCACCGGCACCCCATTGGCACGGCCCCATGCCGCGGCCGCACCGAGGTCGTCGAGGTCGCCTGTCGGATTGGCCGGGGAGTTGACCCAAAGGCACAGGGCGCGCGCGGCATCAGCGGGGTCGATCGCCGCGAGGTCGCTTCGACCCTGCGCGTCGACCGGCACCGCAACCGCGCGCGCACCGGCGAGCTCCGCTCCCATCGCGTAGCTGGGATAACTGATCGCCGGATACAGCACCGTGTCGCGGGAGGGATCGCGCAGACGCAGCCAGTGCGGCAGGCCGGCGACGAACTCCTTGGTTCCGATGCATGCTGCGAGTCCCTTCGGCGTGACGCTCACGCCGAGTTCGCGTTCCATCCAGCCCGCGGCCGCATCGCGATAGGCCGGCGAACCGATCGATGGTGGATACGTGCGCTCGTTGGACGCCGAGGAGAGCGCAGCGACGACTGCGGGAGGCGGGGGATCGCACGGATCGCCGATCGAGAGATCGACCGCGCCGCCATCGTGCGCCGCAGCCAGCGGCTTGTAGGCATCGAGGCGGTCGTAGGGGTACGGGGGCGGAACGAAACCGGTCACGGCGAGAGTCTGACCGCTCAGCGAGCCGGCGACGAGCCGGCAGCCGGTTCGACCACCCATTCACGCAACTTCGACACCGACACATCGTCGAGACGGGCCCGAACGAACATGCCGTCGTCGGTGGCGCTCTCGACCAGCACCTCGCCCTCGCGATGCAGGGCGGCGAGCACATCACCGCGATCGAAGGGAACGACGAGCTCGGTGATGCGGGACAACCCGCGGAGACGATCGGCGAGTGTGCGAAGCATGTCGTCGACCCCCTCGCCGGTGAGGGCCGAGATCGCGACCGACCCGGGATGGTCGGCCAGCACGTGCTTCACACCATCGGGATCGCGGTCGACCTTGTTGACCACCAGCATCTGCGGCACGTCGATCGCACCGATCTCGTCGAGCACACGATTGACGGCATCGATGTTCGAGTCGGGCTCGGTCGCCGAACCGTCGATCACATGCACGAGCAGATCGGCATCGACCACGACCTCGAGCGTCGACTTGAACGCCTCGACCAGTTGGGTCGGCAGCTTGGTGATGAAGCCGACGGTGTCGGTGAGCAGCACGCGCTCGCCGCCGGGGAGTTGCAGGCGACGAGTGGTGGCGTCGAGGGTGGCGAACAGGCGATCCTCGACGAGCACACCGGCATCGGTGAGGCGATTGAGCAGCGTCGACTTCCCTGCGTTCGTGTATCCGACGATGGCGACCCGATGCAGTCGTGATCGCTCGCGGGCCTTGGCCTGGGTGGCTCGAACGCGCCCGATCTCGCGCAGATCGTTCTCCAACTTGTGCATTCGGCGCAGCAGGCGTCGACGGTCGACCTCGAGCTGGGTCTCGCCACCGCCCTGACGCGCACCGATGCCACCACCCTGCCGCGACAACTGCTTCCCTCGACCACGAAGGCGCGGCAGTCGATAACGGATCTGCGCCAGCTCGACCTGAGCCTTGCCCTCGAGGCTCGACGCGTTCTGACCGAAGATGTCGAGGATCACCGCGGTGCGATCGATGGCGCTGCGACCCAATGCCTTCTCGAGGTTGCGCTGTTGCGCAGGACTCAGTTCATCGTCGAACACCACGGTGTCGGCGTCGAGCGCCTTGCACAGACCATGGAGTTCCTCGACCTTGCCCGCACCGATGTAGGTGGCCGGGTCGGGCGACGATCGGCGCTGCACCACACGGGCGACCGCATCGGCGCCGGCGGTGTCGACCAACAGGGCGAGTTCGTCGAGATGACGTTCGGTGTCCTCATCATCCTCGTTCTGCGCGGTCACACCCACGAGCACGATGCGCTCACGGAACGTTCGATCGATGAGACCACCGCTCTCGCCACCGAACTCACCGAACGCGCCGCGATGACCGTCGGTGGGGCGGGGCTCAGACATCGATCTCGATCGTGGCGATGTGCTGCGCGGGACCGATGAGCAGCGGTTCGTCGGCATCGTCGGCCGGTAGGAGCACGTCGGCGGCACCGCCCGGCATGACGACACGAACCGAACGTCCGACGAGCCCCCAGCGATGGGCCTGCGATGCTGCGGCCACCGCACCCGTGCCACAGGCCTCGGTGACTCCGGCGCCGCGCTCCCACACCAACAGGTCGATCGTGTCGGCATCGGCGGGAGTGATGAATTCGACGTTGACGCCCGCATCGAACTGTTCCTCGAGCCACGAGCCGGCACCCACGAGATCGACGGTGTCGAGATCGCTCACCAGCACCACGAGGTGGGGATTGCCCATGTCGACCGTCGCATGTCGATCGTCGGCGAGACGCTCGGCCACCGACGGCGGCACGATGGGCCCGGGCGCGATGCGCCCCATCGAGACACGCACCGAAGCGAGGCGATGATCGGCGTCGTCGCGAACGACGAGTTCGCGCACACCGCCATCGGTCATCACGACGTAGGTGGCCTCGTGCTCGTCACGACACATGGCGAGGGCCTGACCGAGACAACGGATGCCGTTGCCGCTCATCTCGGCCCGGCTGCCGTCGGCGTTCCAGAGGTGCATGACGACGTCGACGTCGGGATCGTTCGAACGAGCACCGATGATGAATCCGTCGGCGCCGAGACCACGGCGTCGATCGCACAGGGCGCGCGCCATGGTGGCGTCGCCCCGAAGCGCGCCGTTGTCCTCCTCGAGGGCGACGAGGAAGTCGTTGCCGAGTCCGTGGTGCTTGGTGAGTCGCACGGCTTCAGTCAACCAGCGTCGCGGCCAGTTCGGCGACACGATCGCCATCGACGCCCCCGTCGGTGGTCAACCAGGTGATGCGGGGGTCGCGACCGAACCACCGCTGCTGGCGTCGAGCGAAGCGCCGGGTGCGGGTGACGGCGATGTCCATGACCCCATCGAGGGGCGCTCCAGCCTCGAGGTGCTGGAGGATCTCCGCATACCCGAGGGCCTGACGAGCGGTGCGCCCGAGACCGCCGGGGCGGGCCAGGAGTGATCGGACCTCGTCGACGAATCCGGCGGCCAACTGCTCGTCGTAGCGATGCGCGATGCGTCGGTCGAGAACGGCGCGGTCGACGTCGAGCCCCACGATGGGGAACGGTGATGGTGGGTAGGACTCGAGCCCGGGCCCATACGACGAGAACGGCCGACCCGAACCGATCGTCACCTCGAGGGCCCGCACGACTCGGCGTCGATTGCTGGGTTCCATCCTCGAGGCGGCCAACGGGTCGAGCTCCTGAAGTCGGGCGAACAGCGCTGCGGTATCGGGTTCGTCCTCGAGTTCGGCCCGCACGTGGGGGAAGCGTCCCGGGATCTCGAGATCATCGGTGAGCGACTGAAGATAGAGCCCGGTGCCCCCGACGAGCACGGCACGATGACCCCTCGCCTCGATGGCGGCGAGCACCTCGAGACAGTCGCGTCGGAACCGGGCGACGGTGTAGTCGTCATCCGGATCGCACACGTCGAGCAGATGGTGCGGCACCTCGGCCTGCTCTGCGGGCGTGGGCTTGGCCGTGCCGATGTCCATGCCGCGATACACCTGCATCGAATCGACGGTGACGAGTTCGATGTCGTCGCGGGTACGAGCGAGCGCGAGGGCGAGGGCCGACTTGCCCGATGCCGTGGGACCGACGAGCGCCAGATGGCGCGACGACGGACGACTCACCCTGCGACGACGGGGATGCGAGTGCGATGGCGCGGCACCGAGAGCACCTCGCGCAGCTCACCCCGCAGGAAGTGCGGCGCTGCATCGGTGACGAGTGCGGTGGCGAGCGTGCCCGTGCGCAGCGAGGCGTCGGAACGGAAGTGCACGAGCTTGTTCTGCGCCGTCCGCCCCGTGAGCACCGAGGGGTCGCGCTTCGACGGGCCCTCGACGATGATCTCCTCGACCCGTCCGATGCGGTCACGGTGCTTGAGGAGGGCCGAGCGTTCGATCACGACCCGGAGGCGCTCGAACCGCTCCCCCACCTCGGCGGGATCGCAGAAGCGGTCGACAAGTGCGGCGGCTTCGGTGCCCTCGCGGGGCGAGAAGATGAACGTGTAGGCGGAGTCGTACTCGGCAGCAGCGGCCACCTCGAGCGTGCGCTCGAAGTCGTCGGCCGTCTCACCGGGGTACCCCACGATGATGTCGGTGGTGAGTGCGAGATCCTCGATGCCGGCACGGGCCTGCCCGACCTTCTCGAGATACCGATCGGCGGTGTAGCCACGATGCATCTCGGCCAGCACGCGATCGCTGCCCGACTGCAGCGGGAAGTGCAGGTGGGGACACACCGAGGGGTTCGAGCCCATCGCGGCGATCGTGTCGGCCCTGAGATCCTTGGGATGGGGGCTGGTGAATCGCACGCGGTCGATGCCGTCGACCGACGCGACCGCGGTGAGCAGGTCGGCGAACAACGGCCGGGCCCTGCGGTCGTCGAGCCACCGTTCGCCCGCGATCGCGACGGCGTCGGTGGCGTCATCGCGCAACGCCAACGTGAGATCACGGCCATAGGAGTTGACGTTCTGGCCCAACAATGTGATCTCGCGCACTCCGTCGGCGGCGAGGCTCTCGACCTCATCGAGCAGCTCGCCGAAGGGGCGGCTGATCTCGCGCCCGCGCACCGCGGGCACGATGCAGTAGGCGCAGGTGTTGTCGCATCCGACCTGGATCGTCACCCATGCCGACCAGTCGACCTCCCGCTTGACCGCGAGTGCGGAGGGGAAGGTCTCGGCCTCGTCGAGGGCCTCGTCCCAGATCTCGACGATCGGGCCCTCGGCGCGCGAGCGCTTCAGCAGTTCCGACGCTCGGTGCACGTTGTGGGTGCCGAGCACCACGTCGACGTGCGAGCCCCGGGCCAGCACGAGGTCACGATCCTTCTGCGACAGGCAGCCACTGACCACGATCTCGAGATCGGGGCGCTCGTCCTTGAGGGCCTTGAACCGACCGAGATGGCCGTAGAACTTGTTGTCGGCGTTCTCACGGATGCAACAGGTGTTGAACACCATCACATCTGCGGTCTCGTCGGACTCGGCGGGCACGAGACCATCGGCCTCGAGTTGGCCGGCGATGCGCTCCGAGTCGTGCTCGTTCATCTGACACCCGTAGGTGCGGATGGCGTAGGTGCGGGGAGGACCCGACGGTTCCGAGATCACGTCGAGAGGCTACCGGTGAAGGCCCCGGCGACCCCGAGACGACCAACCCCACTACTGTCGCCCCCATGGGAGATGCCAGACGGGCCTGGCTCATCGTCGCGGCTCTCGCGATCGTCTCTGCCGTCGGTTCACTCGTCGTGGGCAGGGCATTCTTCGAGGACCTCTCGCTCAACAATGACGAGGCGGTCTACGTGCTCCAGGCGGAGATGTTCGCCGGAGGCGAACTGGTCCTCTCCGACTCCCTCCACGGCGACGCGTTCCGACCATGGATGTCCGGCAGGGTCGGAGATGACCGATTGGTCCTCGTCGAGCAGCCGACCCTCGTCGCGCTCATGGCAGCGAGCCAGCGGGCCTTCGGCACGATGCGCATCGCATTGGCGCTCATCGCCGCCACATCGGTGGTGTCGATCTTCGTGGCGACCCGTCGCCTCGTACGGGACCAACGCATTGCACTGTTCGCTGCGGCCTGCTTCACGTTCAGCCCCCTCGTGATCGTGCAGAGCGCGCTGTACGTGTCCTACCTCCTGTCGATCACACTCGCGGCCTTCGCCATCGCCGCGCTCACGAGGGCCACCGATGAGCCAGGTTCTCACCCGCAGCGTTGGTTCGTCCTCGGCGGTGTATTGGTCGGCCTGGTGCTTCTCACGCGTCCGCTCGAGGGCATCGTCCTGTCCGCTCTCGTCGTGCCCTGGATCTGGGCGCGGAGCGGGGAACGATCACGAGCGCTCCGCAGCATCCCCTTCATCGTTGCCGGGTCGGCGCCGGTCCTCCTCGCCGCGCTCGTCTACAACTCGTGCACCACGGGAGACCCGTTCACCTTCGCGCTCTGGACGATCGGCGGCGACGACTCCTTCGGCTTCGGATATCGAGCCATCGCTGAGCACTCCCAACACATCTATGTCGGGCCGGGTGAGGCCTGGCTCGCTCTGCGCACGAATCTACGCGCATTCCCCCACTGGCTCTTCGCCGGCATCGCGTCAGTGCCCCTCGCTGCGTGGGGAGCTTGGCAGTTGCGACGACGCGCTCCGAAGGTCTTGTGGGCGATGCTGCTACTGGGCGCTGCCTACCCGATCGCCTACTTCTGGTACTACGGGAACTACCTCATCATCGGCGGCCGAAACTTCTACGGGCCGCACTACTACCTGCCGATCCTCCTGCCGTCGGTGCTCCTACTCGGAGTCGCGCTCGACGATCTGACCCGTCGACGACCCATGATCATCGGTGCCGCAGCACTGGCGATCGTGATGGGCATGGCCATCGAAGTGGGCGACAAGATCGACGCCAACGCACAGGCACGTCGCTCGATCGCCGAAGAGGTCTCCGCCGTCGAGGCAGCGGTGGAGGGCCCCTCGGTGGTGATCCTTCCGGCTGGACCCGATGGCGCCTACATCTTGCACCCGCGCGGAGCCTTCCGGAACGGCCCGGGACTGACCGACGAGATCCTCTTCGCCGCCGATCTCGGCGCCCGCAATGCCGAACTCATCGAGCGCTTCCAGGGCCGGCGCTTCCACCGCTTCATCGAGCGGAACGACGTGGTCGATCGCACCACGATCGAGGAGTTGCAGGTCGTGAGGGGTCGACGCCTCCGCTTCCATGCCAGTCGCCAGATCGGAACGGAGGGCGGAACGATCGATCTCGAGGTAGCGGTGGGCGACCGCTCGTTCGTCTGCACTGCTGCAGATGTGTCGGTGGAACTCGAAGCCCTCACTGCACTCGTACTCGGATGCGGGCCCGAACCCCTACCGATCGCTCTCGCTCACCACACGAATGAGGTCAGATTCTCGTCACGACGCATCCCGGGTCGACTCGCCGACCCAGGGGGCGAGAAGTCGGACCTCATCTGGGATGTAGCGGTCACGTCAGGGGGATCGGACGGTGACCTCGTGACCTTCGCTCCGCCTCGAGCTCGGCTGGAACGCAACGGATCTCGATGGGCCACCACAGCGAGCGCCGTGCCGTGGATGACCTCGACGGTGGAGGTCGCCGGTCGGACCGAGTGAACGACCCGACCGGCGATCGTCTCAGTCGTCGAGTGAGATGGGCAGGTCGTGCTCGTCGGTCATGACGTCGAGCTCCTCGCCCTCACCCTGTTCGATGCCGGCCTGCACCATGATGCGCTGGCAGATCTCGACCATGACCTCGGGGTTCTCGACGAGGAACACCTTGGCGTTCTCACGACCCTGACCG
>CAYVUO010000080.1:0-4356 GCA_964454715.1 uncultured Bifidobacterium sp.
ACGAGGCCGGTCACGCCGTGTGCGCTGCGGTACTCCCCACTGCCGATCCCCTGCACAAGGTCACCATCATCCCGTCGGGCATGGCGCTCGGTGTGACGATGCAGTTGCCGGCCGAGGAGCGCCACATCTACCGGCAGGACTACATCGAGGACTCCCTCGTCGTGCGCATGGGCGGTCGCATCGCCGAGGACCTCGTGTTCGGCGTCGTCTCGACCGGTGCCAACAACGATCTCGTCGGCGCCACCGAACTCGCCCGCAAGATGGTGCGCGAGTGGGGCATGAGTTCCCGAGTCGGACCCATGGCTTGGGGTTCACAGGGTCAGGTGTTCCTCGGTGAGGACCTCATGCACACCCGCGACTACTCCGATGACACCGCACGCGTGATCGACGAGGAGGTCGAGCGCATCCTCCGTCAGGCCCAGGATCGGTGCCGCTCGGTGCTCACCGAGAACCGCCATGGGCTCGATCTCGTCGCCCGTGCCCTGCTCGAGCACGAGACGATCGATGGTTCCGAGGTCACCCGCCTACTCGAACTGGCACTGCCCGGTTCGACCTCGGCCAATCCGCTCGCCGCCACCGCTCCCACGACTGTCGAGGGCATCGACCGTCCGGTGGTCGACACCAATCACACCTCCGACGACACGCAGCTCTGATCGGTCGACCGATCAGTCGTCATGCGTGCAGGCCTGTGGGGTCGAGCCCGGCTCGCGCGCCTCGGCGACGGCGGCCCAGAGATCCGTTGCGGTGACGGGCCCGAGTGAGTGCCACACCACCACGCCCTCGTGATCGGCGAGCAGCACGAGGGGCACGGCATCGATGGCGTAGCGGCGATGCAGTTCGGCCTCGGCCGACACCTCGATCTCCTGCACGCACACCGGTGACCCCGCTCCTCCGTCGAGCGCAGCCGCCTTCGCCGCAACGCCGGCACAGGTGTCACACGTGGCCGAGGTGAATACGGCGACGAGCCAGGGGGAATCGGGACGAGCGAAGTCACGACGATCGACTTGGGCCGGCACGTTCCACCCGTCATTGGTCGGAGGAGCCGGTCGGCGCCGCTGAAGCGCATAGGCAACAGCAGCGGCGATGACGACGGCGATGATCGCGATGACGACGCGTTCCATGTCAGCGCGTCGTGGTCGTCGAGGACGTCGACGAGGTCGAACTGCTCGAGCTGCTCGACGTGGTCGTACTGCTGGAGGTGCTCGATCCGTCGATCGACGCGTCATCGGGCAATGCGCCGCCGAGATCTATCCCGGAGCCCGGCGCGACCAGATCGTTCGGAGTGCTGAGCGTTCCCACCATCGGGAAGTCCGAGATCGTCGACACGTCGAGCGGATTGGTGAGGATCAACCACTGACCGACGACGACGGGCACGTTCGAGAGCACTTCGACAGTTGCGTCTCGATCGGACGAGAGCAATCGAGCGAGGTCGACGACACGACGTCCTCCAGCGGGGACAGTCGCGGATTCCCAGCCCGAGAGCGTCGACACGCGACCTCGCGAGTGCACTCGGATCGTCACGGTGGCGTCGGACGTCGCGGTCGGACGCGCCACCACCAACGTCGAAGCGGTCGCATCCGAGGCGAACGACAGCGTGCCCACCCAGTGCGTCGACGCAACGGGAACGCCCATCGTGATGGCCCATCCGGCAACTGTGGTGGCGGTGGCTGTCGCGGGACGAGTCGCGCCGATGGAACGGGACACGACCACGGGCGTGCCGTCGACGCTGTGGGCGATGATCCAACGACCGGCAGCACCCGGAAGGCGCCCGTCTCCCGAGAGCGACACGACGGCCGACCGACGGGCCGGTACGCGCACCTCGAACGGTTCGACCGAGCCGTTGCGACCCGGATCATCGAGCTGCACCTGCACCTCGACCACCGTGTCGCTGTCACTCGGATTGAGCAGTGAGATCGACTCGACCGCGGACGATGATTCCGGAGCCGACACCGGGAACACCCACGTGGGGCCGGGCACGGGCGCGCCCAACACGGCGGTGAGGCCCTGCTCGGTGCCGTTGCGCCCCTCGCTCGTCTGCAACTGCTCGGCGATCACCCGGCCGCTGCGCACCTTCACCGAGGTGGCTACGCGCTCGCGCAACGTGACGACGGCACCGACATTGACCATCAGCATCCGACCACCCGGAACGACGATGCCCTGCAACTGCTGGGGTGTGCGGGTGCCGTCCTCGGTGTCGAAGACCATGTCGACCGTTGCGTCACCGGGGAATGGATTGAACAGCGCCATGCGATGGGTCGTACCGGCGCGAGTCGTGCCACTCGGGAAGAACCACGAATCGGCCGGGGCGCTCGCGCACGCGCTCACCGATCGACCAGCGGGACCGGAGAGTTGGTGCGACACGGTGACCTCACCACCCGAGGCCTCGACGAGGATCGATGCCCACGCCGCCTTGCCGATGTCGCTCGCCCGCACCACCTGACGACCATGGGCTGCGAGCGGAAGGGTCTTCGATGCGTAGTCACCCTGTTCGGGAATGAGCGCGAGCGTGACGGAGAGATCGCGATCGGACGAACTGGACACGATGACGGTCTGTTCGGCTGCACCCGCCGAGTCACCACTCGTGACTCCGGTGGCCGAACCGGCGGCGCAGTACCAGGTGGA
The DNA here is from genome assembly GCA_964454715.1 of uncultured Bifidobacterium sp. Lineage (GTDB taxonomy): Bacteria > Actinomycetota > Acidimicrobiia > Acidimicrobiales > Acidimicrobilacustridaceae > Acidimicrobilacustris. Next base: position 2,623 of record CAYVUO010000080.1, read on the forward strand.
GCCGGGCGCGTCGGGACCGGCGACGACGGGCAAGGGAGAACCGGTGACCGCAGCCGCGGGAGTCGGAGCGGTGTCATGCTCGCGCTGCACCCACCACGCACCGACCAACATCGCGGGGATGAGCACGAGGACGGGGACGCGCCATGTACCTCTCATGCGTCACCCCCGTCGAGCTGTCGACGCTCCTCGACCTTCGAGCGCATGCGCAGGAGGAACACGATGACGAGCACCCACAGCACGACCTGTCCGACGAGCATGAGCCATCGGGTGATCGGCGTGTCGTAGGCGAGCGTGGCATCGCCGGCACCCTCGACGCGGAACACGCTCGCCCATCCGAACGCGTCATCACGCTCAGCAGAGGCCCCCTGAACCTTCAACGACCATCCGGAGCCGCCGGCGCTCGCCACGTAGAGGTCTCCCCCAGTACGCAGCTCCCCGGAGACATCGGTGCGATCGGATCCACTCACGAGCGCGGGTTCGGAACCTTGTCTGGTGAACACGCGCGACGACACACTCGTGCCACCTTCGGGGAACTTCGTCGACGGCGGGAACATGGCGACACCCGACTGCCATGCAGAGTTTCGGTACACCTTCACGCCTGGGTTGACCGGCACGGAGGCGAGGTCGAGCTGACCATCGAGCATGGCCAGGAGGTCCTCGGGCACGAACGCACGGGAACGGGCATAGGGATCGGGCGCGGGTGCGAGTGGCACGACGACGTACTTGACGGCCATGGGAGCGAGCAACGCTCCGAGCCGGGCCGAACCACCGGCGGCTGCCGTCTGCAACGCGTCGGCCAACTGAGCGCCGCCGTCGTCGATCGCTCCGGGCCACTGCTGCGCGATCGAGTACGAACCGCCATCGGTCGTCCCGAACGCGAGTTCACGATTCGTTCCGAGGGCATCGATGGTCGGAGCGTCGAGTCGCCATCCGTCGAAGGGCAACGACGCCGAATCGCCCAACCAGAGCACTCGGTACGCGCCGTCATCCTGTTGGCCGTCGAGGAACGACAAACCGCGTGCGTAGTCCGAGCGCGGGAGATCCCATCGCCCCGACATGGCCGAACCCAGGGGCTGCAGCAGTGCAGCGACGAAGGCCACGCCTGCGAGGAGCGAGAGGATCTGCCGCCATCCGAAGTGGTAGTCGGGAAGATCGACTTCGAACGCCGCGATGCCGAGACCGACTGCGATCGCGATGCCACAGGCCGCCGGCACGAGGAGCATCGAGGGTTCGGGGACCATGCCGACGAGCCAGCCCTGACCCAATGCCCACGCCACCCCGAATCCGCTCAGCGCGAGCGCCCAACCGCGGATCGCCCACCCGAGACGCCATGAGCGTCCGATGAGCAGGGGCAAAGCGGCAGTGACCAGGAACAACCAGCCCATGACGCCGGTGCCGAACGGACCGGTCCCGAATCGAAGCACGTCGCCGAGTCGGAGCGGGAAGCCTCCGGACGACGAGGTGCCGACGACCGCTTCCCATCCGTGGAGGAACGAGAGGCTCCACGGCAGATGCAGTACGAGCGCCACGACGATGCCACCGAACGCCACGGAGAGGATCCGCAACGACCCAGTGACTCGACCCGACAGCAGCGAACCGAGGACCAGCGCCATCGCGCTGCCCGCGACCACGACGAGTACCGCTGGATCGATCGTCGCCGACAGGGCACAGATGATGCCGACCAGCATCGCATTCACCAGGATGCCGTGCTTCGCACCCTCATTGGCCAGCACC
>CAYVUO010000080.1:4366-6921 GCA_964454715.1 uncultured Bifidobacterium sp.
AGATGACGCCCACCAGCATCACGCGATGCGGGAGGGGACGCTGCTTCACGACGACACGCACGTCGAGGGCGTCGTCCTCGACTGCGAACGGTGCCACGCCCGAAGCTGCCGCCAACTGCGAGAGCACCCACGGCACCGCCGCGTAGGCGACGAGTGCGCCCCAGCGCCCGAGTGCCATCGCGTTGGAGGCCACCGGGATCGCCACATAGGCGACGGTGCCGAGGATTCGAGCTCGACGCGATCCGAACGCTCGCATCACCCGCCACATGCCGAGTGCACCGACGGGCCACAATCCGAGGATCAGCACCGAACGCAACAGACCACTCGCACCCAACAGCACGGTCGCCGCGGCTCCGAGCACGCCGAAACCCGTAGGGGCGGGCTGGGTCGAACCGACGCCGACGGTCTGCAGTCCACTCGTCCAGTGACTGAGCATCTGACCGGGGCCGAGGAGGCGCACGAAGTCGCCCACCTGGGGAATGCCGTCGAGCAGCAGTTCGCGCGCCCCCACGATGAGGAAGAGTGCGATGAGTCCACCGACGATGCCACTCGTGGAAGAGCTGGAGGCCTTCAGGTTCGATACGAACTCCCAGCCCGTCTCGTCACTGCGACCGAGCCGCGAACGGATGAACGCGGCGAGGCGTGCGCTTCCGCCGCGCTGGAGATCGTGCACATCACTGTCGGGCACGCGTCGCACCGTCTCGAGCGACGCGCGTCGTGCCTTGAGCGTGGAGCGGTTGGCGGCGTTCCAGACCCATGCGCCCCAGACGTCTCGGACGCGTCGGAAATGGCCGAGGACCAACCCCTGCACCATCTCCATGAGCGTCAGGACGAATGCTTCGGGCGTCGCACGCAGACGGGTGCCGAACGAATCGGAGGCCCGCATCGCCCGCAATCGGTGTCGGGCCTGGAGGCGCCGGCGGTCGTCCTCGGGTCGCCGCACACCGAGCGCCTCGAGGTGGGCCACGACCGCAGCGGGCGCGACGAGCACGCGAGCGCCAGCGACGTGCGCACGCCAGCAGAGGTCGAGGTCCTCACCATGGAACGACATGAGCTCATCGAAGCCACCGAGGGCGGAGAAGAGATCGGCGCGAACGAGCGTGGCCGCGCCGGGGATGTAGAAGACGTCGCGTACGGCGTCGAGCTGTTCCTGATCGAGATCGCCGCGTTCGACATAGGGCGCGGGATGTCCGAACCGATCCGCCCCCATGCCGACCGAGAGCAGACGGCGCTCGTCGTCCCACTGCACGATCTTCGGGCCGATGATGCCGGCGTTCGAGCGGTACGCCTCCTCGACCATGAGCCGCACCGCGTCGGGGGCGAGACGCACATCGTCGTGGCAGTGCAGTAGGAACGCCGCGCCCTCCACGGCACGGGCGCCATGGTCGGCCGCCGCCGCGTACCCGGGGTTGGCGTCGATGCGAAGCAGGTGGGCTTCGGGCAGCACGGCTGCCACCCGGGCCCGCAGCCCCTCGGGATCGGAACTGCCCGCGTCGACGACCAGCACCGACAGTGACGCATAGTCCTGGATGGCGAGGCTCACGAGGGACTCGGCGAACCACCAGCCCGGATCATGGGCGACCACCACGGCCACGACGGGCGGGGCGACGGGGGCTTCGTCGGACCCCGGATCGTCGTCGAGGGACGGCGCGGGACGGGTCTGGGGATCGCTCACGAGGCTTCCGAGGGTACTCGTCCCACTGCCGGATCCGGACCACCCCCGTCTACGCTCGGGGCATGACCGCCAACGGCCCGATCCGCCACGACGACGCTCGCGAAGCTGCCCGCGAACTCGTCGACACCGCCGTGGGGTTCGCCGTGCTCGGGTGGCAGCGGGCGCAGGTCGCCCGCCGCGACCTCGAACGCTCGATGCGCGCATCGGGGGCGCCGTCGATCTCCGAGTGTGTGGAGCGGGCCGGGGCCGAGCTGCGACGACGGTTCGACGCCTGCGCCCGCTGACATGCGTGTCGCGGTCGATACGACCTCGCTGATCGGCACGCGGACCGGCATCGGGTCGGTCACCCACGAGTACCTGCGCCGACTCCCCCGGGCCGGACTCGACCTCTCGGCGTTCGCCGTCACCCGACGAGGCGCGGCCGCCATGGTCGACGCGCTCCCGCCGTCGGTCTCGGCCCACGGTCGCCCGATGGTCGCACGTCCGCTCCGAGCGGCGTGGGCTCGTACCTCGTGGCCTCCCATCGAATGGTGGACGGGCGCGATCGATCTCGTGTGGGGTCCCAACTTCGTCGTGCCTCCCGCGAGGCATGCCGGTCGGATCGTCACCGTGCATGACCTCACATGCATCCACATGCCCGAACTCACCACTACCGACACACGACGAGTGCCGCGACTGCTGCAACGTGCGGTGCGCGATGGAGCGCACGTGCACGCCGTGTCGCAGCACGTCGCCGACGACCTCACCGCCACGCTCGACATCACGCCCGATCGCATCACCGTCGTGCACAACGGTGCACCCGAACGTGTCGATGACCCACAACGAGTCGTTCTCGCCGAGCGCGGGCGTTCGATCGTCGGATGCGACTACATCCTTGCGC
>CAYVUO010000080.1:6931-9013 GCA_964454715.1 uncultured Bifidobacterium sp.
GATCGAGCCGCGCAAGGACATCCCCTCTCTCGTGCGGGCATTCGACCGCGTCGCCGGCGCCAGCCCGTCATTGCGGCTGGTACTGGCCGGCCCCGACGGCTGGGGCGCCGATGCCGTCACGGCTGCGATCGACGAGGCTCGGCACGGCTCTGCGATCGTCCGTACCGGCTGGATCTCCGACGACGACCGTTCCGCTCTCCTCGCCGGCGCGCGGCTGCTGGCCTATCCATCACTGCTCGAGGGCTTCGGACTCCCACCGCTCGAGGCAATGGCCCTGGGCACGCCAGTCGTCGCCACCCGGGTCGGTGCGCTACCCGAGGTGCTGGGTGATGCCGCCGAATGGGCGCCAGCCAGCGATGTCGACGCACTGCAGATCGCCATGGAGCGCGTACTCGACGACGACGCCCGGCGAGCCGAGCTCGTTCGGCTCGGCGACGAGCGAGTCACGCAGTTCTCCTGGGAACGTTCCGCCGATGCACTCGCAGAACTGTTCGGACGAGTCGCCACGGGCGCGGCGTAGGGTGACGACGTGAGAGCGCTCGTAACCGGTGCCGCCGGCTTCGTGGGTCGTCACCTCTGCGCGCATCTGCTGGCCGAGGGAGACACCGTCGTCGGTGTCGATCGCGCCGATGGACCGGATCTGCTCGATGCAGGGGCAGTTGCCGCACTCATGGCCGACATCCGTCCGGACGTCGTGTACCACCTCGGCGGTTGGAGCGATGTCGGCGCGTCGTGGCAGCACCCTGTCGACTGCTTCCGCGTCAATGCCGAGGGCACCCTCAACGTCCTCGGCGCAGCGTCGGCGAACGGTCGGCCCCGGGTGCTCGCAGTGACGAGCGCCGACGTCTACGGAGCGATCCCCGAATCTGCGTTGCCGATCGACGAGAGCGCTCCATTCCGACCCGTCACCCCCTACGCCGCGAGCAAGGTCGCCGCCGATCAACTCGCCCTCCAGGCCTGGCTCGGCGATGGGCTCGAGACGATCCGAGTTCGTGCGTTCAACCATCTCGGTCCGGGTCAGACCACGCGCTTCGTCGCACCGGCCATCGCCGAGCGCATCGCTCGCAACGAACTCGACGGTTCCACCGAGGTTCCGGTGGGCAACCTCACCCCTCGACGTGACGTCACCGACGTCCGCGACGTCGTGCGCGCCTATCGCCTCCTCATGCTCGCCGGCGAACCCGGCGAGGCCTACAACGTGTGCACCGGACGCGACCTCACCATCGCGGAGCTGGCACAGCGCCTCGTCGATCTGGCCTCGCATCCGATGACGCTCCTGCCCGATCCCGAGCTGCAGCGACCGGTCGAGACCCCGGTCCTGCGTGGCGATCCGTCCAAGATCGAGCGAACGACCGGGTGGCGTCCCGAGATCGGTCTCGACATCACCCTCGGCGACGTGCTCGACGAGCATCGTCTCGCCGTGCGCGGGTCGTAGACTCACCCCCCATGACCAAGCGGGCACTCATCACCGGCGTCACCGGGCAGGACGGCTCGTATCTGGCCGAACTGCTGTTGGAGAAGGGGTACACCGTCATCGGCATGGTGCGCCGCAGTTCGACGGTCAACTTCGAACGCATCGGCCATCTCCAGGATCACATCGAGATCGTGCCCGGCGACCTCCTCGACGAGGTCTCGCTCATCCAGTTGCTACGTGCGCATCGACCCGACGAGGTCTACAACCTCGCCGCCCAGTCGTTCGTGCAGACGTCGTTCAGCCAGCCCGTCCTCACGGGTGAGACCACCGCACTCGGCGTGACCCGCCTGCTCGACGCCATCCGGCTCGCCGATCACGATGTGCGCTTCTACCAGGCATCGTCGAGCGAGATGTTCGGCAAGGTCGTCGAGGTCCCCCAGACCGAGTCGACGCCGTTCTATCCGCGCAGCCCCTACGGGGTGGCCAAGCTCTACGGCCACTGGATCACCGTGAACTACCGCGAGAGCTATGGCATGCACGCCAGTTCCGGCATCCTGTTCAACCACGAGAGCCCGCGCCGCGGCCTCGAGTTCGTCACCCGCAAGATCTCCAACGGTGTCGCGCGGATCAAGCTCGGCCTCGACCGCGAGATCCGACTCGGCAACCTC
>CAYVUO010000081.1:0-8983 GCA_964454715.1 uncultured Bifidobacterium sp.
CCACTTCCGCCGCACGGCGATGGCCGACACCGTCATCGGCGACAAGGAGATCAAGCAGGGCGACAAGGTCGTCATGTGGCACATCTCCGCCGACCGTGACGAGGACGTGTTCGAGGATCCCTATCGCTTCGACATCTCGCGTTGGCCCAACGAGCACATCGCGTTCGGTGGCGGCGGCCAGCACTTCTGCCTCGGCGCCAATCTGGCCCGCATGGAACTGAAGCTGATCTTCCGCGAGATCATGGAACGCATCCCCGACATGCGCCTCACCGGCGACGTCGAGATCCTGCGTTCGAACTTCATCGGTGGCGTCAAGCACATGCCGGTGGCGTTCACCCCGGGTGCCCGCAAGAACCCCGGTCCGATCCCGGCTCGCGGCTAGTTGGCGTCAGCGGCCTCGAAGGCCGCGATCATCTCGATCTCGCGCTCCTTGTCGGGGAACGTGAACCACACCAACGCCGTGCCGAGGGCCATGCCCACCAAGCCCGCGGTGAAGGCCCAGCGCTGCCCGGAGACGAACGACTCGCGGGCCGCACCCACGATCTGATTCGCGTACTCGGGATAGCGCGAGGCCACGGCCTCCGCGCTCGAGTACGACTTGGTCAGCGCGGCCGAGACCTGATCGGTCACCTGTGACGACTGGGGCGAGGCCGCGATCTGCTCGGTGAAGGCCCCGACGTAGCCGGCGGTGAGCAACGCACCGAAGATCGACTGCATGATCGCCCCTCCGAGATCGCGCTGCAGATCCGCGGTCGCCGACGCCATGCCGGCCTTGTGCACCGGCACCGAGCTGGTGAGGGCCCGTGACGCCGGCGTACCGGCGAGCGCGACGCCTGCCCCGAGCCACATGTACGACAAGCACACGAACCAGAACGACGTGCGCGAATCCCAGATGAAGATCATCAGGAAGAAGCCCACCGCTGCGCACGCGTAGCCGACCATCAACGTGAACCGCGAACCACGGCGTTCGATGAGCTTGGCCGATCGCGGTGCGACGATGACCATCACCAACGCTGCGGGAACCGCGCTCAGGCCGGCGGTCCATGTCGAGTAGCCGAGGACGTTCTGCAGGAACTGCTGACCGATGAAGATCGCACCCATCAACGATCCGAACACGAGGATGCCGGCCACCGCCGCGACCCAGAACGGTCGCCGGGCCGCGATCTTCAGGTCGTACAACGGCACGTCGACCCGACGCTGACGCAGCACGAACGCCGCAACCGCAGCGATCCCGATGATCGCGCAGAGCAACGTCTGCGTACCCATGCCACCCTCCGGCGCGAAGTTGATGGCGAGCACGACTCCGCCCACTGCGAACACCGAGAGCAGGCCACCGAGGTTGTCGACCTTCTCCCCCGATTCGGCCACATGGCCGGGGATGAGCACCACGGCACCGACGAGGGCGATGAGCGCCAGCGGCACGGTGATGAGGAAGACCGACCCCCACCAGAAGTGCAGCAGGACGGCGCCGGCGGCGAGTGGTCCCAGCGACGCCGCAGCTCCACCCACCGCCGACCAGAGGGCGATGGCGCGGGTTCGGGGACGTCCCGACCACAGTGCCGTGATCAACGACAACGTGGTCGGGAAGGCCATGCCCGCAGGGAGGCCACCGAGCACACGGCTGGCGATGAGGAACGGGATGGACGGTGCCCAAGCCGCTGCGATCGCGGTCGGCATGGCGAGCGCGGTGCCGATCACGAGCATCGCCTTGCGGCCCCGACTGTCGCCGATGGCGCCGAGCCACAGCACCGACGCCGCCAGTCCCACGGAGAACCCGACGGCGACGAGGTTCAGCCCGAGCTGTGAGGCGTCGAAGTGACGGCCGATGTCGGGCAGGGCCACGTTGGCGACGGCGAGATTGAGGTTGGCCACGGTGGCCACGCCGATGAGTGCGATGAGTACGAGCCCGGCTCGAGCGGGGGCGGAATCGGTCTCGGCGATCGAGGTCATCGCACGAGTCTTGTCCACTGCGCACCCCGTGACGGGCGATGGGCGATGATGGGCCCGCGAGTGCACCGCCCGCCATGAAGGAGCACCAGTGCCACCGAGGAACAGACCAGCGAAACCCGCAGGACGCCCGACCGACAAGGCGCAAACGACGAGGCGCGCCCTCATCGGTCTGGCTGCCGAACTGTTCGCGAACCGCGGCTATGCCCAGACGTCGATCCGCGACGTCGCACGCCAGGCATCGATGACGACCGGTGCCATCTACGGCCACTTCCGCAACAAGGCCGATCTCCTCGCACAGGCCGTGAGCCTTCGCACCGCCACCGATCTCGAGGCACAGACCTTCACCAAGGGGCCAGGCCCGGTGCACATCGCCTCGCTGCGGAAGATCGCAGCGGAGTACCCGAAGCGTCGACAGTTGCGCGCGCTCATCGTCGAGGGCGCCGCGGCCGCACACACGGACCCAGAGACCCGACAACACCTGCGTGACGAACAACGGTCGCATCTCGATGCATGGATCGCGGGGTACACCGCAGCTCGCGACGACCTCGGAATCGATCCATCGGTCGACATCCACGATGCGGTCCTTCACACGTGGGCGGTCGAGGTGGGTCTCGGGGTGCTGGAGGCCATCGGCATCGAACCCCGCTCCCGCAAGTCCTGGGGCGACCTCGCAGCCCGTTTCGGACAGTCGCTCCTGCTCACTCCCGACGAGGTCGGCGTCTCGCGGGGAGCGAAGCGGCCCGCTGGTCGCAAGTGATATAACAGCGTTATCTCGCAAGCCAGGGGGCGGCGATGAGGGGGAAACCATGACGTCGAGGGATCTGTTCGACCTGACCGGCAAGGTTGCGATCGTCACCGGCTCGACCAAGGGCATCGGTCGCGCGATGGTGCAGGGCCTCGCCGAAGCCGGCGCGAACGTCGTGGTGAGTTCACGCAAACAAGAGCTCTGTGACGAGGTCGCAGCCGAGGTGCGCGCGTCGACCGGCGTCGACGTCCTCGCACTCGCGTGTCACGTGGGCGACTGGGACGGCATCCCGGCCTTCGTCGACGCGGTGGCGCAGCACTTCGGCACGATCGACGTGCTCGTCAACAACGCCGGCATCAATCCTGCCCCGACGACCGTGTCCGCGATGACGATCGAGTACTGGCGCAAGATGTTCAACGTGAACCTCGAGGGGCCCCTGCGAATGGCCCAACAGGTCGCACCCGTGATGCCCGATCACGGCGGTGGCTCGATCATCAACATCGTCACCATGGCCGCCTATTCGGGTGGTTCGAACGTCTGCGCCTACGGATCCTCGAAGGCCGGACTCATCAACCTCACCAAGTCGATGGCCCAGGAATGGGCACCGTGGAACGTACGCGTGAACGCGCTGTGCCCCGGCCCGTTCGACACCGAGATGGTCAACGGCGCCGAGCGCGTGCGGCCCGGCTTCATCGACATGATCGCCAATGGCACGCTCATGAAGCGGGTCGCCGACGCCAACGAGATCATCGGACCCGTGCTCTACCTCGCCAGCGATGCGTCGTCCTATGTCACCGGCGACGAGATCTCCGTCTCCGGCGGCATGCAGAAGTAGCTCGTGGCCGCAGCACGCACCTCGACCCGCAACCATGGCGAGGTGCTCGACGCGTTCTCGGAGTGGTTGCATCGCACCGAGAACACGACGGAACGGCCCACCGTCGAACTGCTCGGCGGTCCCGATGGCGCGGGCCTGTCCTCGGAGACGCTTCTCCTCGACATCACCCTCGTCCACGGAGAGGTCTCGACCGCTCTTGCGGCCGTGCTCCGACTTCCGCCGTCCGCCGACGCGTTCCCGATCTTCGAGACCTACGACTTCGGTCGCCAGATCGAGGTCATGAGCGTGGTGCGTCGCTCCTCGGGTGCCCCCGTCCCCGACGTCCTCTGGTCGGACGCCAGCGGCACGGCGATCGGCGTCCCGTTCGTCGTGATGGAACGCATCGATGGGCTCGTACCGCCCGATCTCATGCCCTACACCTGGGGCAGTTGGGTGACCGAACTCGATGGCGCAGAGCACGATTCGATGACTCAGGATGCCGTCGACGCTCTCGCGATGATCCACTCGGTCTCGCCCCCGCCGTCGCTCATGGCTCTCGAATTCGAGTCGGCAGCGGGCACGACGAGTCTCGACCGCCATCTCGCCCGACTGCAGCGCCACTACGAATGGGCACGAACCGGTCGTTCGTTCCCCACGATCGAGCGAGCGTTCGAACTCCTTGGCGCCAGCGTGCCAGTGATCGAACGCCCCGATGTGATCGTGTGGGGGGATGCCCGCATCGGCAACATGCTGTGGAGAGATGCGCGTCTCGTCGCCATCCTCGACTGGGAGATGACGACGGTCGGGCCCCGCGAACTCGATGTCGCATGGATGACCTACTTCGCCTCCACCTTCCAGACGAGCGCCGAGATACGTGGCCTCACGGGTGCCCCGTCCCTCCTGCGCACCGACGACGTCGTTTCGCGCTACGAGCGGATCTCGGACGTGGAACTGCAGTGCTTCGACTGGTTCCTCGCGCTCACGGGCCTCCACCAGAGCATCATCGGCATTCGGACCACCGATCGTTCGATCGCGTTCGACGGCTGGCCCCAACCGGTGCTGCCGGAGGATTCCCTGCATTCCATCCCAACCCTGCGCACATTGCTCGACGCGCTCACCTGACCCAACGAGGAGCCCCATGGACCACGTCATCGGACCACTCATCCCCGCCGACGAACTCTTCTGCCATCAGGTCACCGAGACCTTCGCCAACACAGGAGTCTCCGATCCAGCATGGACGGAGAAGGTGTGCGCGATGGCCGCAGCCAAGGACGGTTCGGTGCAGCTCGGCTTCGGCCTCGGCAAGTACACCAATCGCAATGTCATGGACGCCTATGCCGGCGTCTCGCGGGGCGTCGAACAGATCACCGTCCGCGCCAGTCGTCGTCTCGATCCCGAACCCGAGCTCACCATCATCGGCCCCATCCGTTACGAGATCGTCGAACCACTGCGTACGATCCGGTTCGTACTCGAACCCAACGACTGCCAGCCGATCTCGTTCGACTGGCTGTTCGAGGGCGTGCTCCCCTGCCACACGGAGGACCGCACCCATCAGCGCACCGGGTATCGGGTGTCGGCCGATCTCGTCCGGTTCCATCAGATCGGCCTTTGCTCGGGATGGCTCGAGATCGATGGTGAGCGCCATGAGATGGACCACGACTCGTGGGTCTCGACCCGCGACCACTCCTGGGGCGTGCGCTACGGCGTCGGTGCAGAGCCCATCGATCTGCAACCCCGTCCCGCCATCGCCGGCAACTACGACTTCGCGTGGTCGCCGATGCTCATGGAGCGCACCGACGGAACGCCGTACGGCATCTTCCTGAACTTCGGCTTCATGACCGCACCCGGATACGAGTCACGCACCGTGATGGGTGGCATCGAGCATGTCGACGGACGCTTCGAACGCTTCGTCGACGCCCGCCCCGACCTGCGCTACGACCCTCGCAATCGTCGTCTGCTCGGTGGCAGCGTCGACCTCACCCTCGAGGACGGCTCGACCCGCCGGATCGACGTGGAGGCGGTGTCGGACACGGGCTTCCACCTGGGCACCGGCAAGTACTTCGGCTTCGACGGTCACCACCACGGCGAGTGGATGGGTGATCTCCATGTCGACGGCGAATGGATCCCCGACTGCTCCGAGCCCGAAACCGCCCGCCGCGTGCACCAGATCCGAGACACGGTCGTCCGCATCACCGACTCCGCCGGTGGCACGGGCTTCGGCAACTGGCAGCCCATCGTCTACGGAGAGTTCCCCGAACGGGGACTCACCGCCGAGTCCTCGTTCATGTGACCTCGGCGATCCGAGGGATTCGGGGCATCAAGGTAGATAGCGCTGTTATATTCCGTCCCATCATCGAGGGGGACAACCATGACGATCCACGACCACTCCGTCGTCCGTGACTTCCTGAGCCGCTACTGGTTCGACTACGACGAGGGGAACCTCGGTCGCATCGCGGCGCTGCTCACCGATGACGTGCATTCGAGCTCACGCACCGACACCGGCATGCACCCCCACGAGGAGTTCATCCGCTCCGATGAACACGGTCGCAACGACGCGATCGCGTGGATGGTCGATCACCGCCGCAACAGCCCGTACCCGCTGCGGCACAACATGACGAACATCCACATCGTCGCCGAGCGGGACGATGAGATCGACGTGGCCGGCTATCTCATGGTCACGCGCATCATGAATGGCCGACCGGATCTCATGTCGACCGCGATCTCACGCTTCACATTGCGCCTCACCGCCGACGGCTACCGCGTCGCGTTCAAGGAGACGGTGCTCGACTCGGCCGAATCCGTCGAATTCCACACCTCCGAGCTCGTGCGAGATCGCATGAGCGATTGGCCCTGAGGAGACCCACCATGGCGATCATCGACATCGACACGCATTTCGAACCGGGTCGGGCCTGGCTCGACGAGTACCCGAGCCTCAAGGAACGCCTCCCCGAATACTCGGTGGTCACCGCGACGGTGCGGGCGATCGCCGGCGACCTCGTGCGCTTCGTTCCCGAGGATCAGCGACCCTCGGACGACACGCTCCTTCCCCCCGGCATCAAGGCCATCCTCGGGCTCGAGAAGTCCGAGGGCTACGGATTCGAGGGTTCGGCCATGCACACCCCGGCCGACCCCGTGGCGCGCGTGGCTTGGATGGACGAGGTCGGCATCGACGCCACCAACGTGCTGTGCCTCGAGGGCGCGGGTTACGCCAAGTACCTCGACGACCGCGATCTCGCACGCGAGGCCGTCACGGCCTGCAACGACTGGCTGGCCGATCAGGTCGCGGGCAACGAGGACCGACTGATGCCGGCGACGAGTGTCGATCTCAGCGACATCGACGGAGCGATCGCCGAGATGACCAAGATGCGCGCTCGCGGCAGTCGCACGTTCCTCATCTCCCCGCTCCCCGCTCCCGGGGTGCCACCCAATGATCCGAGTCTCGATCGCGTGTGGGCGGCTGCGGTCGATCTCGGCATGGCGGCGCAGGTGCACGTCGGAGCGGGCTGCAACGCGTTCGATCCCGGATGGTGCAACACCGACGACGGCACCGTGCTGCGTCAGCTCGGCGCGAGTCAGGGTTCTCAAGCGGTGCAGTTGATGATGAATGCCATGGTGTTCGGCGGTGTGTTCCAGCGCCATCCGAACCTCACGCTGATCCTGGCCGAGTTCGGTGTGCATTGGTTCGAGGGCACGGTCGATCACATGGAACAACGCGGTCCGGCCCAGCCCGAGACGGCGCTCTACCTCGGGGCCTACGACTTCGACCTCACCCCGGCCGAGTTCGTGCGTCGCAACGTCCGCATCACACCGCTCCCCCGTTCACACCAGTCGCCCCTGAGGCTCATGGAGCGCTACCCGGAGTGCGTGGTGTTCTCCTCCGACTACGCCCACAACGAGAGCAACCCGGAGCCCACGGCGCACTACGACGCCCTCATGGCCGACACCGATCCCGCGGTTCGCTCGTCGTTCATGGGCGGGAACATCGCCGAGTGCTTCGCCCGCATGGGCGACCCACTCGCTGCGGCCTGAGCGGCCCAAGCCCCTCCCCCGAAGGGACGGAAGCCTCGTGACCGGGAGAACCTTGACATAGTCCAAGATCATCCCTACGGTGCCCCCATGCCCGCTGCTCCGGCCGACTCGCCCACCGACGCAACCGTCGCCGAGGCCGAGCGCGCGCTCGAGCGCCTGTTCCGACTCACCGTCAATCGGGCCGTGCACCATCGACAGACCGCAGCCATCGGCGTCGAGGTCACCCGGGCCGGCTACGCCATCCTCCGCACCCTCGCCGATTCGGGGGAGCTGCCCATGAGCCGTCTCGCCCGCCGCTGCTCGATGGATCCCGCCGCGGCCAATCGCCAGGTGCGAGTGCTCGAGGATGCCGAGCTCGTCGAGCGCGTGACCGATCCCGACGACGCCCGACTCGTCGTCGCCCGCCTCACGACCAAGGGCCGGCGCACCCACGACCGCATCGTCGCACTGCGCGTCGAGCAGATGACCGACGTGCTCGACGACTGGTCCGAACGCGACTGCGCCGAACTCGTGCGCCTGATCGATCGACTCGTCGTCGATCTCCGCACCACTCCCATCCGTACCGATTCACTCACCGATCAACCAGCAACGAAGGAGCAACCATGAGCCGCATCAACAGTGAGCGTCGCATCGACTACGCCGGTTCCGTGCACGACGACCGAGAGATCGACGCCGTCGTCGAGGTGCTGCGCGGTGGTCCCACCTCGATGCGCATCGGCAAGAACGTCAAGGCCATGGAGCGGCGCGTCGCCGATCTGTTCGCCAAGAAGCGCGGCGTGATGTGCAACTCCGGCAGCTCGGCGCTCTATCTCGCCTACGAGGCCATCGATCTGCAGCCCGGTGACGAGATCATCACCAGTTCGGTGACCTTCTCCACCGACGTGGCCCCGGTCGTGCGCAAGGGTGCGGTCCCCGTGTTCGTCGACGTCACCCCCGACACCTTCCAGATCGACGTCGATCGCATCGCCGAGATGGTCACGCCGCGCACGCGTGCGATCCTGGCCCCCAACCTCATCGGCAACTGCCCCGACTGGGACGTCATCCGTTCCATCGCCGATGAGCACGGCCTGCTCGTGATCGAGGATTCCTGCGACGCGCTGGGCCAGACGCTGCGCGGCACCTCGACCGGCACTCGCGCCGACATCTCCCTCACCAGCTTCGCCCTCTCGCACATCATCACTGCCGCCGGCACCGGCGGAATGGTGTGCTTCGACGATGACGCCCTCGCCGACCGCGCACTGCTGTTCCGTCGTTGGGGCCGGCGCTCGGAGTTGCAGCTGTTCGGATCGCTCAAGGGCAAGGTCGACCGCTTCTTCAGCGCCCTCGACGACGGCCTCGAGTACGACAACATCTTCATCTTCGACGAGAACGGGTGGAATTTCGAACCCTCCGAACTCTCGGCCGCCTTCGGCCTCGTGCAGCTCGACAAGTTGTCCGACAACCTC
>CAYVUO010000082.1:0-1271 GCA_964454715.1 uncultured Bifidobacterium sp.
TTCGGGTCCGAACTCAGGACCATAGCGACGTCGGAGCCAGGTTGAGAGAGCGGGTGAGGAACCACTCGTCGAGAAGGTGACCAGTAGCGGGCCTTGCCGGACCCGGGCGGGAAGGGCGAAGGCGCAGTTGGCCGGATCGTCGGCGCTGTTGACCCACACCCCGCAGTGCTCCCCCTCGAGGAAGACCTGACGATTCACCGTGGGATCGCTCGTCGCGGTGATGGCCAACCGGTAGTCGGCCACCTCGCCAGAGGCGTACGGACGCTTGTGACAGATGACCCCATCGAGGGCGGCGAGTTCGTCGAGGATCTCGGGAGCAACGACATGCACCTCGGCACCACAGACGACGAGTTCACGGGCTTTCGACAGCGCCACCGGACCGCCGCCGACGACGAGACAGCGTCGGCCGCCGAGCGAGAGATTGATCGGATAGAGCGGCGCGTCGAACGGCATGGTCAACCGACCGCTTCGCGGGCGTCGCCGGTCACGCCGAGTTCCTCGCGAAGCGACGCGCCGAGCGACTCGCGTTGACCATAGAAACTCAACACCTGGAGTTCGAGGGCGAGATCGACTTTGCGCAGCGTCGCGGAATCGGGAACGGTGACGACCGCAGGCGCGAAGTTCAGAATCGATGACACGCCTGCGGCCACCAGTCGATCGGCAACGTCCTGGGCTCCGGCGGCCGGCGTCGCGATGATGCCGATGGCGATCCCCAAGCGCTCGACGAGTGCCGGGAGTTCGTCGACATGATGAATGCGATGCTCCCCGAGCATCGTTCCCACCTTCGACGGATCGGCGTCGACCAATGTCGCCACGGGGAAACCGCGTTCGCCGAAGCCTCCGTAGTTGGCCAACGCGGCGCCGAGGTTGCCCACACCGACGATGGCGACGGGCCAGTCACGGGTGAGTCCGAGTTCGCGGCTCATCTCGACGAGGAGGTGATCGACGTCGTAGCCCACCCCTCGAGTGCCGTAGGAACCGAGATAGGAGAGGTCCTTGCGAACCTTGGCGGCGTTGACCCCGGCCAATTCGGCGAGACGCTCCGAGGAGATCGTGGCCACGCCCTCGGACTGCACATCGAGCAGGGTGCGCAGGTACACCGGGAGGCGGGCCACGGTGGCTTCGGGTATGCGTCGGCGACGTTCCACGGACCACCACGCTACCGACCTTGTTCGTTTATTCACAAAGTTTCGGTCTCCGATCCTGCGACGGAGAATCGACCCGCAGACCCCTAGGCTGGGGCCGTGCACGCCGCCCTCGCCGCCGCCGCC
>CAYVUO010000082.1:1281-4119 GCA_964454715.1 uncultured Bifidobacterium sp.
TCGAGCGCGTCGAACAGCAACGCACGGGGATCAAGAGCCTCAGAGTCGATTACAACAAAGTATTTGGGTATTACATCGAGGTGAGCAAAACGCACAGCGCTGCCGTACCGGAACACTACATCCGCAAACAAACCCTCTCGACCGGGGAACGGTGGCGTCGGGGCCGCAAACGCCACGAAGCGGCGTGGACCATCTCGCTCGTGATGTTCGCCCTGGGGTCACTTTCACTCTGGTGGGGCGCGGGCGTCGGATGGGAGGAGTGGTCGTTCAAGTCGTTCTACCTGTTCGGCGCCATCCTCAACGTTCCGTTCCTGGCCTTGGGCACCGTGGAACTCCTCGCCGGACCGACCCACGGTCGACGGTGGACGGCGATCGTCTCGCTGCTCGGCGCGTTCTGCGCCGGCATCGTCGTCGCCGCTCCGCTCACCGGCTTCATCGAGTCCGATGTGCTCCCTCAGGGCAAGGACGTGTTCGGTCCCGGTCCGCGCATCGCCGCGGCCGTCGGATCCGGCGTCGCCGCGCTGGTCATCATCGGTGGCGCGCTCTGGAGCGCATGGCGGCTGCTGCGCGTGTGGCGTTCAGGCGTGAACCCCCGTGCTCACGTCGCCGGTGCACCGTCACCACTGCGGATCGCCGTGGCCAACGTGTTCATCGCCATCGGCACCCTCATCCTCAGCGCCGGCGGACTCCTCAATTCGGTCGTGAACGAGATGGATGGGTTCGCTATCTCGCTCGTGGCCGGCATCTCGGTGATCTTCTTCGGATTCCTCATCACCAGTTCGGGCACCGACGCACAACTCCGTGCCGTCGCCGAGCCCGAGGAATGGCACGCGCCGACGAGTGACGTCGCCTGAGTTCGCCACGAGCTTGCTCCGCGTCGGTCAGGCGAGGATGAACAGTTGCAGCACCGCGGCGAAGAGAATGATGAACAGCAAGATGCCGACGGTGATCACGGTTCCGGGACGCATCGTTCTTCCTTAGCTTCGGCGTTGACCGAGTTGAACGGGAGTGATCACACTCGGTGGACGGTCGTCATCGAAGGCCTCGATGGTCACTGCTGACGCACCGGACAGCCCGAGTTCCTCGGCCGCCGACTTCTTGTCGAGCACGATCGCAACCAGACCATACGAGTCGACGATGAGACCGAACTCGTTGGGATCGAGTTCGGCGAACGTCGCAACGCGACGCGCCACTCGTGCTCCGTCATCGGTCACCAGCCGCACCTGGTCATCGAATCCCTCGAGTTCATCGGGATCGACGTTGAGTTGGGCGTTGCCGTAACGATCGACCCACAGCACTTCCGCGTGCAGCCGACCTTCGACCTCGCGGGTGAGCGGGATCATCGCCGGGAACAGACTGACCGGATCGATGGCGGGACCGAGTTCGGCGAGGTCGACCCCGTTGCAGAGGTGGGCCGCAGCCGGAGCGAACACATCGCGACCGTCGAAGGTTCCCGGTTCGGTGGTGAAGCGATACTCGGGGTTCACGATCTCGACGGCGCGATCGGCCCCGCCGCAGAGCTGCACGACCGGGGCGAGCACACCGTTGTCGGGACCGACGAGCACCGAGGACCCTTCCCCGATCTCGACCGCGATCGGCCGGCGGGCGGTGCCCACGGTCGGATCGATGACGGCGACGACCACACCGGGAGCGAGATAGTTGGCGGCGCGTACGAGCGCGAGGCCACCGGCCCGCACGTCGTAGGGGGTGATGTCGTGGGTGATGTCGATCACCCGCACCTCGGGGGCGATCGAACGGATCACCGAATGCACGACTCCGACGAATTCATCGACGCGTCCGTAATCGGACAGGAAGGAGACGGTGTCGTAACGAGGCATGAGGAGGGCAGGTTACCGGCGGGCCGCCGCCCTCAGCCCTGTCCGAGTTCGCGGGACCGCTCGGTGGCCGAGGAAACGGCGTCGAGGATCGCGGGACGGAAGCCACCGGATTCGAGTGCCCGCAGCCCTGCGGCCGTCGTGCCGCCCGGTGAGGTGACCTGCGCGCGCAGCGACGCCGCGGCCTCGTCACTGGATTCGAGGAGGCTCGCCGAGCCGAGCAGCGTCTGCACCGCCAGCACCTCGGCGACCTCACGGGGAAGACCGACGAGCACACCGGCCTCGATCATGCTCTCGGCCATCACGAAGACGTAGGCGGGACCGGAACCGGAGAGTCCGGTGACGGCATCGAGTTTGTCCTCCGGCACTCGCACGACCACACCGACGGCTTCGAGCACCGACGAGGCCCAATCGAGATCCGCGTCGGTCGCCGAACTGCCGGGAGCGATCGCCGCGGCACCGGCCCGAACCACCGCCGGCGTGTTGGGCATGGCCCGAACCACGGCGATGCCCTCCCCGAGCGCGCTCTGCAACGACTCGGTCGTGATCCCCGCCGCGATCGACAGCACACGCGTGGCCCCCGCCGACGCGAGCGCACGACACGTGTCCGCGACGTCACCGGGCTTCACGGCGATGACCGCACCTTCGGCTTCGACGATCGAGTCGGTGACGAGCACTCCGGGGAACAGACCCGACAATTCCTCACGACGATCGGCGATCCGCTCCACGACGGCGAGTTCGGAGGGTTCGGCCCAACGAGCGTCGAGGAGTCCGCCGAGGAGCGCTTCACCCATACGTCCGCCGCCAACGATTTGAAGTCGAATCATGCCGAGACGCTAGCCAATCGACTCCGCGACACGCAGATGAGTTCCCCCACGACCACTCGCGATCAGCGTGATTGGGTCGTCCGGGTGGCGACGCTTCGAACCCACTTCCCCGATGCGCTCTGGCGTGGCACCACCCGGACAGCGCCGACTCTACGAAGACATCGTCCCGGACCGCA
>CAYVUO010000082.1:4129-8826 GCA_964454715.1 uncultured Bifidobacterium sp.
CTCGGCGAATCGCGATGCGAACCCGATGCGCAACGCCGGGCGGAAGAACTGTTCGACGTAGTGGTACATCGACCCGAGGATGCGATCGAGTTCCCGTTCGTCGATGGCGTGCACGGGGAGCGAACCGGCGAGGAAGACCGCGTCCTCGATCCCGATGCAGAACGCCATCCCCGTCGTCTTTCGATTGCGACGAAGAAGATGTTCGTAGAACTGCGCGTGATTCTCCTCGGGAGCAGGCATCACATAGGTCTCGAACTGCAGCGTTCGTTGCCCGAGCGTGAACCAGATGGTGAAGACGTCCTTGCTCTCACCCAGAACGCGGACGTACCAACGTCGTTCCGATCGTTCACCCCGCTCGACGGCGGCGACGATCGGATTGCTGGCGAGTTCCTCGTCCAACCACGCAGAGATCCGATGCTCGACCGCGTCGAGTTGCTCGTCATCGAGAAGATCGTCAGTCATCGCTCATTGACACGAGACGAGCGCTCGTGAAGTCAGGTCGCCGTAGAGACGACGGAGTCGAGCCGCAGTCGTCGACCACGTGTACCGCGACGCCAACGCGGCGGCGGCCTCCGCCATCGACTCGGCTCGTTCCGGCGAATCGAGGATGCCGCCGATGGCTCGAGCGAAGTCCTGGGGATCCCGATGGTCGATCAGGAATCCGGTGACGCCGTCTTCGACGAGCGTGAGCAGACCACCGACTGCCGCAGCAACGACAGGAGTACCGCACGCCGCGGCCTCGAGGGCGACGAGCCCGAACGATTCCGAACGGCTCGGCACGATGCAGACATCGGCTGCTCGGTAATACGTGGAGAGCAGGTGATGGGGCTGCGGCGGTACGAAACGAACGCGATCGGCAAGACCGAGGGCACTCACCAACGACGTCGCCGCGTCGAGTTCGGAACGACCTTCGATGCCACTCGCTCCACCCACGACCAGCAACACCGCGTCGGGATGCGATTCGGAGAGTTCGGCGAGTGCCGCGATCGCGATCGTGAGGCCCTTCAGCGGTTGGATGCGACCGGCGAACAGCAGCACCGGGTGATCGCCGAGGCCGAGAGCGAATCGCGCTCCGCGTCGATCGCCAGGAGAGAAGAAGGCGTGATCCACACCGGGGGGAACGATCTCGATGCGTTGCGGGTCGGCGCCGTACAACTCGACCAGTTGCGTGACCTCGGCCTCGCAATTGGCGAGGATTGCATCGGAACAGCCGATGACCTCGGTTTCGGCCTGCACTCGACGTTCGGGCTCTTCGTCACCGGTCTCGGCCTTCACGCGAGCGAGCGTGTGAAAGGTCGAGACCAAGGGCAACGACAGTTCATGTTTGAGTCGGTGACCGACGACGCCCGATAACCAGTAGTTGGCGTGAATGGCATCGGGGCCACCAGCGCGGCGCAGGTGACGGGCAACGCCATCACCGAACTCGTCGAGGACCTCGGGAAGATCCTCCTTGGCCAGATCGAACGGACCGGCCTTGACGTGGACCACACGGAAGCCCGGCTCGACGTCGACGAACTCGGGTTGATCCTCTGAGGAGCGACGGGTGTACACCTCGGCCTGGACGCCCGCTTGGGCGAGCGCGCCGACGAGTTCGCGCACGTACACATTCATCCCGCCCGAATCGCCGCTTCCGGGCTGTGCGAGGGGGGACGTGTGCAGCGAAAGCACCGCTAGTGATCGCATGACCTCCCCACGCTACGGCCCGAACGCCCGTCTTCCCACTTCTTGGCGCCGCCCGCCGCCGATCCCGGCCGGAAACGCCCGAAGCGGCTAGCGAACCTGACCGAGGTAGTTGCTCAACATCAGCCCCCACACCGGCGCGACGACGAGCCAGGCGTCGAGGCGACGAAGGGCGGGACCGGCCGCACGCGCCGAGGGCGCGAGGGCCGAGGCGAGCGGGGCTCCGAGCGGGGCGAGGGCGGCCACGAGCGCGCCGAAGACCCAGCCCGCTCGGGCGTCGAAGGGACCGAGTTGGAAGACGGCTTCGACGAAGGTCACGACGATGACGGCCGCCATGCCCGACAACGGGCCCTCGAAGACACTCCCCGCCTCGGCCCCCATGAGGTAATCCCCGGTCTCGTACGCGCTGATGAAGACCAACAGCGCGACGAGTGCGCCCATGTCCATGCGACCGATGAGCACGACCGAACCGGCCGCGACCGTAGGAAGGACAACCGATCGAAGCCCGATACGAAGGTCGCTCTGCGCGGCCGTTCCGCCGACGACGACCAGCACCAACGCGGCAGCGAGCCCCGCCGCGAAGCCGATCGGTCCGATGAGTGCAGCCAGCGGGGCAAGAGCGGCCGCTGCGCCAAGAAGCACCGGCGCGACGTCGCGACCGGTGGCGATCCACGCGCGGGCGGTCTGCATCGCCGACACCGCCGCCAGCACTGCGAAGACGGCGGCAACCGCGATCGTGCCGAGTGCACACGCAACACACGCGACGATGAACCACAGCAGACCGAGACGCGCGTGAGGGCCATCGGGTGCGGGCACGTAGGCGAATCGGCCGACGAGTGTCGGTTTGGCGCGAGATGCGCTCACTGCGCGCCGCCCGAGACCGGCGGGAGGACGGCGACCTCGTCCTCGGCCCCCACCGGGGTATCGCCGGAGGCGGGTTCGCCGTTGCACCAGATCCGACTGTTGGCCACAACCTCGGCGAAAGCAGGGCCGTATCGATCGATCGCAGCGGCGAGCACCTCGTCGACGGTCGCGCCGTCGATCGTGTCCCGTCCGGTACCGGCGGCTTCACGCGCAGAAGCGAAGAAACGAAGAGACGCCACGGGCGAAGGTTACGCGTTCATCGCCACAACTACGTCTCGGGGGTCGGGTACGGTCACGCCGTGACCCGTCTCCTGCTCGTGCGCCATGGTCAGTCCGAATGGAACGCCGTCGGCCGTTGGCAGGGCAAGGCCGACCCCGCGCTCACCGAGTTCGGTCGCCAGCAGGCGTTCCACGCCGCACAACGAATCGGCACGGTCGATGTCATCGTGGCATCTCCCCTCATCCGAGCGTTCGAGACCGCACAGATCATCAGCGCCCAGATCGGTGTCGGTCCGATCGTCGTCGATCCCGATCTCATGGAACGCGACGCCGGGGAATGGGAGGGCCTCACGCGGACCGAGATCGAAGCCCGATGGCCCGGCTATCTCGGACACGACAAGTGGCCGCCCGGATACGAATTGCACGACCAATTGCTTCTTCGCACGCGGGCCGCGCTCGATCGCATCCACGCCGAGTACGAAGGTGCCGATGTGCTCGTCCTCACCCATGGTGGCGTGATCGGCACGCTCGAGGTGCAGCATTCCGAACAGTGGCAGCGCATGCCGAACCTCGGAGGCCGCGTCTTCCTCCATCGTGGTGATCGCCTGGAGATCGGCGAACGGGTCGTGCTCGTCGAGGATGACGAGATCACCATTCCCGATCAGATCTGAGACTGCGAATGGCCGATCACCAGCGCTCCCTCCCGGTGGAGATCGTGCGATCGCGTCGGCGCCGAAAGACCGTGCAAGCGAGCATCGTCGACGGCGTGATCCGCGTCCAAGCTCCCGCGTCGATGACCCAACGCGAACTCGACGAACACGTCGACGAGCTCGTCGCCCGGCTCGAACGTCGCTACCGCTCGGAATCGGTCGATCTCGAATCGCGAGCCCACCGGTTGTCGAAACGCTTCTCGCTCCCGACGGCCTCGTCGGTCGTCTGGGCCGACCAACGCAGTCAGTGGGGTTCGTGCACCCCGACGACCGGTGAGATTCGCATCTCCAATCGCCTCGCCGCCTATCCGCCGTGGGTCCTCGACTACGTACTCGTGCATGAACTCGCCCACTTGGTCGAGGCCAACCACTCCCCCGCCTTCACTGCACTGGTCGACGCGTACCCGCTCGCCGAACGAGCTCGAGGATTCCTCATGGCAGTGTCCTTCGGCGACACCCGAGACCCCGGGGAGCACGAGGTGGATGTCGACATCGACGTCGATGCCGATGTCGACGTCGATGTTGATGCCGATATCGACGACAGCATCGGCGATGTCGACGAGGGTGAAACCGAGGCGAGGCCGACGCTGTTCTGAGCCGCGTCGGAACCTTGTCGAGACAACGTCAGGCTGGCGACGTTCGGGTGCCGATGACGACGCAGTGCGGGTGCAGGTACCCCTTGTCCAGACGCGCCGAACGCGTCGACAGCCCCGCGTCCTGCATCTCCTTCGTCAATTCGACCACCGACGGAAAACTCATCGTGTCACCGCGAGTGATGCGAACGACGCGGGTGGCGATGAACTCCTGGAACTGGGCGAGTCTGGCCTTGAACTTGGGGGCCGTGTCGACCTCCTTGACGATGAGCAGACAACCGGGCGCGAGCGCGGCAACACATCGCTCGATCAACCCGACCCGATCGGATGGATGCAGCAGGTAGAGCACATCGGCGAACACAATCGCATCCCAGCCCTCCGCCACCTCGGGAAGTTCACCGGATGGGCGGTGTTCGAACGCCACCGATCCCTCGTCGGCCCGAAGGCGAGCGGCGATCGTCTGCGCCAATGCGACCTTCTCGTCGTCGATATCGATCCCGACCACCGTTCGTTCGGGTGACGACAACGCGAGATACGTCGTGAACACGCCGTGACCGCAACCGATCTCGAGGATGCGTCCCGAGACCGGGACGAACGATTCGAGCGCCTCGAACGGTGCTGTCCATGCTCG
>CAYVUO010000083.1:0-6650 GCA_964454715.1 uncultured Bifidobacterium sp.
CCGACAAGCGCGTCGGCATCATCGGCACCGGTGCCACCGCGGTGCAGGCCGTTCCCCAGCTCGCCAACGCGGCCAAGGAGCTGTACGTGTTCCAGCGCACGCCATCCGCTGTCGGCGTGCGCAACAACGGTCCGACCGATGAGGCGTGGTTCAAGAGCCTGAAGCCCGGTTGGCACAAGGAGCGAGTCGTCAACTTCACCGACGCCGTAACCGGTGGCCGACCCGAGAAGGATCTCGTCGGTGATGGTTGGACCGAGGTCATGTGGGACAACACCCAGCCGGTCACCGAGGATCCCGAGGTGTGGGCGGCCGCCGAGCGCAGCGACTTCGACACCATGGAGAAGTTGCGGCGCCGCGTCGACGAGATCATCGAGGATCCCGAGCTCGCCGAGCGACTGAAGCCGTACTACGCGAAGAACTGCAAGCGGATCTGCTTCCACGATGACTACCTGCCCGCGTTCAACAGGCCGAACGTGCACCTCGTCGACACCGAGGGTCAGGGCGTCGACGCGATCACCGAGAACGGAGTCGTGGTCAACGGCGTCGAATACCCCGTCGACTGCCTCATCTTCGCCTCGGGCTTCGAGAACGGCACCGACTACGAGCGTCGCATCGGCTTCGATCCCAAGGGTCGTGACGGTGTGTCGCTCAGCCAGGCCTGGTCGAAGGGCCCGCGCACACTGCACGGCGTCTTCGCCGGCGGCTTCCCCAACCTGCTGATGATCAGCACGGTGCAGGGCGCGTTCGGCACGAACTATGTGCACTTCCTGTCGGAGATCGCGGCGCACATCGCCAACGTCATCGCCATGTGCGATGCCGAGGGTGTGGCCACGATCGAGGCCACGCCCGGCTCCGAGGACGAGTGGCTGATGACGCTCTACGGCTACATCGGCGGCTTCGTGCAGTACATGTCGACCTGCACGCCGAGCTACTACAACGGTGAGCAGGGCGAGCCCGACGAGAAGGCCGAGCGCAACCTCATCTTCTTCGGCAGTGTCATGCAGTACGCGGAGATCGTCGACGCCTGGCGAGCGAGGAACGACTTCAGCGGCGTGGCGATCACCAAGGGCTGATCAGGCCAACCGATAGCGAAGCAGTGTCGAACCGTCCTTCCCGTGATCGAACACGGGGAGGACGGGCGCGCCGATCGACACGTCGGCGGGTTCACATCCGACGATCGTGGTCGTGATGTGCACGCCCTCCGGGAGTTCCACGACGGCGATGATCTGTGGCACCTCATCGCCGAACATCACGGCTGTCGGCTGACGGGCGACGGAGAACGTGAAGATCGTGCCCTCACCGCTGACTCGCTCCCATCCGAGCAGGCCGGAGAGACAGGAGGGGCAGCGGCTTCGGGGATAGTGCACCCACTCGTGGCAGTCGTCGCAGCGCTGGAGCTTGACCTCATCGCGACCCAACGCCTCCCAGTAGGGCGCGCTCGTCGGCGTGGGCACGGGAACCGGCTTCGGGATGGACTCGTCGGCCATCACGCACCCCTCACCACGAGAGCGGTCTGTTCGCTCATCACACCACCGGTGCCAGTCACGTACGCGTTGTCATTGCGTCCGAGTTGGCGATCACCGGCACGGCCCTGGATCTGGCGGACCGCCTCGATCACATGCGACATGCCACCGGCGAGACGTGACTGTCCGAATCCCAGCTGCCCTCCGTGGGTGTTGCAGGGGAACGTACCGCGGTACGACAGATCGTTGTCGTTGATGAACGCTTGACCCTGACCCTTGGCGCAGAACCCCGAGTCCTCGATCGTGAGGAGCGCGGTGATCGAGTAGCAGTCGTACACCTGCACCATGTCGATGTCAGCGGGCTTGAGACCGGACATCGAGAACGCCGAGTATGCGGCCGCGGCAACGGGCGTGTGCGGAAGATCGGGTGAATAGGTCGGCGTCTTGTGCGTGAGCCGTTCACCGAATCCGGCGACATGCACGGGACGATGGCGAGTGCGAGCGGCCCGTTCGGCCGAACACATCACGATCGCTGCGCCGCCGTAGCAGGGCATGACGATCTCGAGCATGCGCAATGGTTCGGCGATCATCTTCGAATCGAGCACATCGTCGATGGTGATCGGCTTGCCATGGAAGACCGCGTTGCGGTTGGCGAGTGCACTCGTGCGCTGGTCGACCACGAGCTTGGCCCGGGCACGCTCGTCCCACCCGTAGAGCGCGTGGTAGCGCTGGGCGTACATGGCGAAGCCGCAGTTCTGGGCCACGTTGCCGTAGGGGATCTCGAACTCGGCCTGGGGCGATCCGAAGCGATTGCTCGAGGCCCCGAACAGCAGTCGATCGTCCTGCGACGAGGGAACCGGCGATCGGAGACCCGGCCGTGCGGCCACCGCCATGACGACGACCTCGCACACACCCAGTTCGATCGCCGTCGCCGCGCGCCACACCATGCCCACCGGAGTCGCACCGCCGAGGTCGACGCGCTCGGCGAGGTTGACCGACCACCCCATGTATTCGGCGATGGTCGCCGGCACGAAGTGGGACGACTCCTCGATGTCGTTCGCACACACGAGACCGTCGACCTCGCCGGGTTCGATCCCGGCATCGAGCAATGCCTCCGCTGCGAGATCGGCCCACTGCTCGATCGTCAGCTTGCGGTCACCCTCGAAGTGCCGCTCCGACGCGTATTCGGTGTAGCCGACGATGCAGGCGTCGCCCCGCAGTCCCCTCTTCGTTGCCATTCCCCGATCGTTGCACACCGCGCCATTCGCGATGGTCGAAGGGTCAGGCGCGGAGTTCGGTCTCGCAGATCCGCTCTGCGATCGCGAGGGAGGCCGTGGCCGCTGGCGAAGGAGCGTTGCGAACCGCGACCACTCGGCCATGACGGCGGATCACGAAGTCGTCGACGAGGGATCCGTCGCGATCCACCGCCTGGGCCCTGACTCCTGCCTCCATCGGAACCAGATCATCGGTGCGAAGGGCCGGCACATAGCTACGAGCGCGTTCGGCGAACACGCGCCTGCTGACCGAACCGACGATCTCGTGCACCCCGGTGCGCCAGTTCGCAGCGGCCAACCTCCACGAGCCGGGCCATGAGAGGAACTGGGCGATCTCCCGGAGGTCGATGTCGCGCCAGCGATACCCCTCCCGCGCCAATGCGAGCACAGCATTGGGCCCGACGTCGACACGTCCGTCGACACGTCTCGTGAAGTGCACGCCGAGGAAGGGATAGCGCGAATCGGGCACGGGATACACGAGCGCGTTCACGAGGCGAGCCGCTCGGGGCGCCAGCTCGAAGTACTCCCCGCGGAACGGAACGATGCGGGGATCGGCGGCTGCGCCAGCGAGACGCGCCACACGATCGGACTGCAGACCGGCGCACAGCACCACCTGATCGAACACATGCGAGCCATTCGCGGTGCCCACTCGCACGCCACCCGCTTCTTCGACCAGCGAGTCGACGGCAGCATCGCACCGCACGATCCCGCCCGACTCCACGATGTCGAACGCCAAGGCCTCGGCCACCGCCACGTAGTCGGTGATCGCCGTAGTCGGTGAGTGCAACGCAGCGACACCTTGCACGTGGGGCTCGATCGCAGCGATTCCCGATGGGTCGAGACGCTCGATCCCCGGCACGCCTGCGTTCGATGCGCGGGCTTCGAGGCGGTCGAGAGCAGCGATCTCCGAGTCGGAGCGAGCCACCACCAACTTGCCGCACTGGTCGTAGGGGATGTGCTTCTCGCCGCAGTACTCGCGCAGCATCCCCACACCACGCCGGCAGAGCAGGGACTTCTCCGAACCCGGTGCGTAGTAGATGCCGGCGTGCACGACCCCGCTGTTCCTTCCCGTCTGATGGCGAGCGACCGCGGGTTCCTTCTCGAACACCTCGACGCGCGCACCAGGGTGATCGCGCAGATACCGGTGGGCGACCGCGAGACCGACGATTCCACCGCCGACGACGGCGAGATCGCCGATCGCTCCGGTCATGGCTCAGTCGTCGCCGAGACGAGCGACCGAGGCGAACTCGTCGCGGGTCGCGTCGAACACGGGTGCTACCACGCCGAGCTCGGCTGCGAGGTTCTGTGCATGCTCGAGGTCCTTGTCTCCGAGGCGCGCCAGATGCTCCATCATCGATCGCATCGGATGGTCACCGGCCGGGAGCGGATCAGGTCCACCGAACAGGAAGGGGGAGAGACCCTGGTCGAGCAGCGCCGTCTCGCGGAGCACATGCTCGAGGGCCTTCGCGTCGACTCCGGCGCTCTGGGCGAGCTTCATCGCCTCATGCACCGCTGCCATGAGCGCGTAGCCAGTTGCATTGCGGGCGAGCTTGAGCGCCATGCCGGCGCCGAGCGGACCGGCGTGCACGACCTCCTTGGCGAACGAATCGAGCACGGGACGGGCCAACTCGACCGCCACGTCTGAGCCTCCGACCATGAGCATCAGGGTGCCGGCTACGGCGCCCGTCTCACCTCCGGAGATGCCGGCGTCGATGAGGTGGACGCCCTTCGCCACCGCCGCGTCGGACACGCGTCGGATGGTGTCGAGCGTGGCCGTCGTGTGCACCATGATCACCGCGCCCGGCTCGAGCGTCTCGAGCACACCATCATCACCACACACGACGGCCTCGACCTGAGCATCATCGAACACGACGATGCCGACGACGGTGCATCCGCTCGCGGCGGCAGCGGGGCTCGATGCCGCGGTGGCGCCGAGCGCCACTCGGGATTCGACGGCCGCGGCCGAGATGTCGAACACGCGGGTCGCGTGACCCGCTCGCACGACGTTGTCGGCCATCGGGCCGCCCATCTGGCCCAGTCCGATCATCGCCACGTCGGTCATCGCTTCGCACTCCATTGCGCGATCGCCGTCTCCGACACCCGGAACAGTTCGCCGCTCGATGGATAGCCGACATACGGCACGAGTTGGATCACGACCTCGCGTACCTGTTCCGCACTCAACTCACCGGTCTCGAGCGCTCGGGCGAACTGGATCTGCAGCGTGTCGAAGTGATGCTGGGCCGCAAGCACGCCCATCACGAGCAATCGACGGGTCGGGATGTCGAGCCCGGGTCGCGACCAGACCGAGTCGAACAGGTTCTCCATCATCAGGTCGAAGAAGGCCGCCTGCCCGGGCTCCATGACGACCGCGTCATCGCCGTAGACGGCGCGGTACTGCTCGAGTCCCCTCGCCCTGCGGTCGTCGCTCTCTCCGAGGGTTCCCATGGTCCCTACTTTCGTTCAGTCGGCTTCGCTTCCGAACACGACATACGAGATGGCGCGTTCGGAGATCGCATCCCACGCCGGATACGGCGCCGGGTCGGCACCGAGTTCCACGTACACCCGGCCGAGGATCTGACCCGAGAGCCAGAGTGAGAACGCCTCGAGATCGAGCTCGGGATCGATCCACCCTTCGTCCTGGAAGCGCTGCAGGCGCGCCGCCATGGTCGAGATGTAGGAACGTGCCGAGTCGCCGACGGCGGCCGCGAGCTCCGGACGCCCTTCGACACTGCCGAGGGCGAAGATGCGCCGCAGTCGGGCCACGGCCCTCCCCGGCTCGTAGACGAGGGTGAGTAGTCGGTGGAGTGCTTCGCGCAGTTCGGCTCGTGACGACACGGGCCCCAGCACCGCCTCGATCGCGACGTCGATCTCGGTGAACGACCTGGTGACGCGCTCGGCCTGCGCGGCGACGACCAGCCCCTCACGGCTTCCGAAGAAGTGGTAGATCGACGGCGCCGTGCAGTCGGCCTCGACCTCGATGTCGTGCACTCGCAGACTGGCCTCACCCGACGTCTCGATGATCGAGATCGCGACGTCGAGGATGCGCTGCTCGGTGGGGTGGCGTTCCATCGGCGACGACCCTAGGGCCGCTCGGGATGCCGCTCAACCGTCGGTCGTAGTAGACCATCGACGCATCCACTCAGAGGGGGAACCATGTCAGAACCGTTGGTGCTCGCCGAGGCCGAGGGCCCGGTGCTCGTCGTCACGATCAACCGTCCCGAGAAGAAGAACGCGGCCAATGCCGAGGTGCTCTGCCGCCTCTACGACGCATGGGTGCGGCTCGACACCGACGACTCGTTGCGGGTGGCCATCCTCACCGGCAAGGGCGACACCTTCTGCGCCGGCATGGACCTCGCCGAGATCGGTCGTCTGCGCGAGGGCGTGGTCGACAACGAGTGGCTGCAACGCTTCAAGGACCAGCCCGAGGTCATCCTCGGCGGCTGGCTCAAGACCTACCGCCCCACCAAGCCGGTGATCCTCGCCGCCGAGGGCTATGCCCGCGCCGGCGGCACCGAGATCCTGCAGGGCACCGACATCCGCGTGGCCGGCGAGAGCGCAGTGTTCGGCGTGACCGAGGTGCAGCGCGGTCTGTTCCCGATGGCGGGCTCCGCGGTGCGACTCCGTCGTCAGATCGGTTACGCCGTGGCCGCCGAGATGCTGCTCACCGGTGAGGACCTCACCGCACAGCGCGCACATGAACTCGGACTCGTCAACCATGTCGTGCCCGACGGCCAGGCGCTCGACAAGGCGCGCGAGATCGCACAGCGCATCGCCCGCAACGGCCCGCTCGCGGTACAGGGCATCCTCGCCACGCTGCGCGAGACCGAGGCCATGCCAGAGGCCGAGGCGTTCGGCATCGAGATGCGTCACGGCGGCAAGGTGATGGCGTCGAAGGACGCCGCCGAGGGACCGC
>CAYVUO010000083.1:6660-8615 GCA_964454715.1 uncultured Bifidobacterium sp.
TGGATCTGATCGTGCCGGTCTGATGTCTTCACCGGGGAGTGATCAGGAGAACGCGATGTGTTCCCTGATCGGCTCGTTGGTGTAGGCCACGTAGTCGGCGGTCTCCCACGGCGCGCTCGTCTGCAGACGTCCGCCCTGCACGTAGTAGTTGTCGGTCGAACTGCTGTCGGTGAGCATCGTCAACTTCGCCGCCTCGGCATCGAGGCGTTCGTTGTACGCGATGAACGCATCCTCGGTGACGTCGACTCTGGTCTTGCCCTCGTCGATCATCGTCGTGATGCACTTCGAGATGAAGGCCGACCACATCTGGTACCAAGCCGGCAATGACACACCACCGGACACGGGCTGTGAGTTGGGGCCGTACAACATGAAGAAGTTGGGGAACCCCGGCACCATGAGCCCGGCGTACGCGCGCGGGCTCTCTTCGGCCCATCGGTCGTGCAGGCCTCGACCCCCGACACCGATGTACTCGGCGGGTGCGAGGTAGCGAACGATGTCGAAGCCGGTGGCACAGATGAGGACGTCGAGTGGGATCGACTCGCCGCTCTCGGTGATGATCCCGGCCTCGTCCATCCCTGCGATCGGATCGGTGACGAGATCGACGTTCGGTCGTGCAAGCGCCCTATACCAACCGTTGTCGACGACCGGTCGGCGCACCATCGGCGCGTAGTCGGGCACCAACTTCTCGAACAGATCGGGGCGATCACCGATCTGCGACTGGATGTACCCCATCAGCATCGTGCGCGTGAGTTCGCTCTTCTGGGTGATGCGGCCGCCCGACGCCTCGTACTCGGCGTCGGTCAACAGGAAGTCCTGGTGGAAGGTGAACAGGTTCATGATCGAGGTGAACCGACACCAGTTCCAGTAGCCGGGGATGGTGTCGATCACCCATCGCACCTCGGGTTCGATGGGATCGCCGTAGTGGTCGCGCGGGCTGATCCACTGGGGCGTGCGCTGGAACACCGTGACGTGTCCGGCCTCGGCCGCAACGGGCGACAGCAGCTGCACACCGGTCGACCCATTGCCGATGACGCCGACGCGCTTGCCCTCGAGCGAGAGGCCATCGGGCCAACGCGACGGGTGGATGAACACGCCCTCGAATCGGTCAGCACCGGGGAAGTCGGGGATCTTCGGATTGGCGAACAGGCCCGACGCACTCACGACGACATTGGCCTCGGAGAGCACCTGTGAACCGTCGGGCCGATCGAAGGTGAGCTTCCAGACATCGCGCGATTCGTCGAACTCGGCGCGAACGAGATCGTGTTCGAAGTGCGTGTTGTCGCGCACGCCGTACTTGCGACTCACTGCGTCGAGATAGGCGCGCACCTCTGCTCCACGGGCGAAGTACTCCGACCAGGCGTAGCCCTTCTCGAAGGGGAACTCGTAGATGGAACTGAGTGTGTCGACGCGGATGTCGGGATAGCGATTGATGCTCCAGGTGCCGCCGACCTCGGGACGTCGTTCGTAGACGTCGTAGGCGATGCCGATCTCCTGCAACTGCACGCCGAGCGCGATGCCGTTGAAGCCGGAACCGATCACCGCCACTCGGTAGTCCGCCGGGATCGGCTTGTCGGAGGGCGACCAACGATGGAAGAACGGCCGATCACCGAAGGCGAGGAACTCGCGTCGGATGATGAAGTCGGCGTCATCGCACTCGACACCCGTGATCGCCGTCATGATCGAGCGCAGCCGGTCGTCGGACATGTCATCGATCACCAGATCGGCCAGCGATGCCTCGAGGATGTCGGCGCAGATGGCGCGCAGGCGCGCCACATCGTCGGGATCGAGCGTCGCCACGGGACCGAGCTGTACGAGGTCATCGCGACCCGTGGCATGGATGAGCGCGGCTCGGAGCGCGGCGAGGTCGCATGCGGCCACTGCCCGGTCGATGAAGTCGCGGTCCGGCTGGAACCCGGGCGTGACCTAGGAGAAAGAACCGATGTCCTTCACCACAC
>CAYVUO010000084.1:0-6707 GCA_964454715.1 uncultured Bifidobacterium sp.
CCACGTGATCATCGACCTGCGCAAGGTGTCGGCCTGGTGGCCGCTCAGCGCGCAGCCCCAGTCGACCGTGACCTACGAGAAGGCCTAGTTCGGCCAGGCCGGCGGTGGCGGCGTGTTCGGCGGCGGTGGCAGGGGCGCCGACGCGAACTGGGCGACTGTGTCACGCACGGCGAGACCGCTCGGCGACAGTTCCCGCGCGATGGAGCGCACATAGAGCGCTCCGAGCACACCACTCGCGGCGCGCGCCAGCGACGCCGCGGTACCGAGCAGGTATGCGGTCTGATAGGTCGAGATCTCGTCGAGCGATCCATCCGCCGCCGGCATGACAGCCGATGCGATCGCGCCGAGCACGTACGAGCCGACGAAGAGTGCCCACCAGGTGACCCCGAGTGGTGACATGCGTGATGCGCGCTTCCAGTTCGGATCGACGATCCCACCCATTCGACCGGCGCTTCCGATGCGCTGCGACTCACCGATGACGCGGAATGGGATCACCGCGTTGGCCAACGGGATGAACCAGCCGCCGACCGACCATCCCCGTGACCACGTGCGTCGACCGGGCGACAGCGACTCAGCGGCCTTGTGGGCCTGGAAGCTCCAGATGATGATCAGCACGAAGATCGCGATCGTCGCGATCCAGAGGAATCCCAACCACCCGTTCGCCGTGTCCTCCAGGTCGGCCCACTCCATGAGTGTGTCGAGCCCCGGGTCCTCCTCGTAGGAGGCACTTGCACCGAAGACACCCAACTGGAGCACCGCGTTGATGGCGGCAACCGCGGCACCGGCCCACAACAGACCCTGCATCCACCCCGACAACTTCGGCCCCAGACCCGGCGGCTTCACGTAGGGCGCCGGCATCATGGGCCGCGACTGGGGCGGATACCACTTTCCGTCGGACGCCAACCACCAATCGGGCCCTTGCGAGAAATCACTCACGATTCATTCCTCCCGCCGGATCGAACTGGAGGAGTCTCACACGATGGGCGGCCCACCCGTGCGATCCCCGGGCCGCGGAAGCACTGAATCGACTACGCGCTAGCCCGTGAACTTCGGTGTGGCCGGGGTGTTGAACTCGGTCAGCTGGGTGACGGCGTAACCACTTCCCTGCGGCACCATCGGCTCGTTGACCGACGATGGCGCCAACTCCGTGAGGCCGAGTCGGGCTTCACCTGCTCCGCCCACTGCGCTGCAGGTGCGGCCGCCCCGAACGCAGCGGACCGAGAAGATGTCGAGCGACGGGTTCTCGCCATCGATCACTGCCGTGATCTGGATGGCGTCATGCCACACACCGTCGCGCTGCACGAACAGGAACGCCTTGGCCGTCTCGACTCCAGCGACGGTCTCGAAGACCGCGCCCGCCGCCACGCACGAACCGACTGCGATGCAGCCGAGGCTCGAGGGGTTCACGGCCCTCCCAGAGACCGGCGACGTGAATGGCACCGGCGTCGACCACACACCGTCGATCATCGAGATGCGGGAGGCGTCGAGACCCGTCGACGCCGCCGGATCCCACGACTGGACGACACCGACGCAGTTGGCGACTCCGGGACATTCGAAGGACCGCACGTAGTACCGGGCCGTCGCCGGGTAGCCAGCAGGAGTGCCGAGCAGCGAGGGGAGCCCCAGCGTGCCCGCGCCGATGGCAGCGGCGAACAACCTCTGGGCGCCGCCTGTCGCCACGAGCGGCACCTGACCCGCGATCGCACACTCACCGACGGCCCAACATTCGAGGATGCCCAGGGTCGATCCCTCGGTCTGGGAGACAGCCGACGGATCGAACGCGAGGGTCTGTGCCGCTCCCCATGAGCCATCGCTCTGGACCCTCACCCACAACTGCCCCGCAGTGGGCCCTCCGATGCCGGCCCAACCGAGTTCGACGCATGCCCCTGCGCTCGGGCACTCGATGTCGAGGCCCTGTGAGCTCGGCGCAACCGGATCGACCAACGACGGCGGGAGCGAGACCGCAGCGCCCGGTGCCGCTACGCCGCCCGAGACGACCCAGTCGACGGCGATGATGCCGCCGGACAGCGGATTGGCCCATCCGAGGATCGTGCAGTCGCCCGGTGCGGTGCACGCGATCGATCTGCCGTACATCGCCGTAATGCCCGTGCCCGAGTACGTAAGCCACGTGGCCGGCTGGACCACTCCTCCGGACACGCGGAAGTGGAATCCGCCCGTGTTCCCCTGCGAGCCATCGTCGAAGAAGCCGGTGCCGTCGCACTCACCGACTGCGGTGCACTCGAATCCGTTCACGTACGGACTGTCGTAGGTGTAGCTCGGTGAGCCGGGGAACTCGAGCAACTGAGCCCGACCCCACACTCCCCCGCGTTGCACGGTGACGAAGCCCCGATACTGCCGTTGAGGACCAGCGACATCGCCGATGCCGAATGCCACACATTCGCCATCTGCGGGACACGAGACGGTCGAGTTGGTCGCACGCGGGGGCGAGGTCTGCACACCCGGAGCGAACTCGACCACCGCCGCGTCGTGCACAGTCACATTCGCCACCGTCGACTCGGCCGAAACTGCATTCGGCACGACGGTCGGCACCACCACAGCGGCCGTCAGGGCGATCACGCTCGCCACCAGTGCCACGATCCTCGACCGAACCTTCGACGCCATGGGACGCCCCCTCTCCGCGATCCGGCGAGGCTACCGCCCCCGCCCGAGTCGTTCAGCCGATGAAGCGGAGCTCGGCCGGAGCACCGAGGAGGCTCGCCGGGAGTGCACCACGACCAGCCCGGCAGCCACCAGATAGGCCAGCGCACACAGCACACCGGCGAGGTGGAAGGCGTCGGTCTGCATGCCGTAGGCCACTGCATCGCGCGCGGTGTCGCGGTCGAGGTCGTCGAACACGATCGTGCCGGTGATGACCCCGCCGATGGCCACACCGAGGTTGGCGGCCGATGTGCGCCACGACGAGGTGGCAGCCACACCATCCTCGGGCGACTGGTCGATGAACGACTGGGTGAGCGGTCCGACCGCCGCCGCGATCGGCACCGCGGCCGTTGCCAGCACGAGCACGGGGACCCACGACGACGAGTTCGCATCGACCACGAACACTCCCAACGAAAGCACCGCCGCGCAGAGCAGCGCGGCCGTTGCCACCGTCGCGCTCCCCCACTTCGCGCTCAGGCGTCCGCCCATGATCGCACCGAACGCCGCAGTGGCCTGGGGCACGACGAGCATCGCCGCGGTGCCGAGCAACGACTGATGATGGCGATACTGCAGGAAGAGATAGGTGAAGAAGAACAGGTTCACACCGTTCACCATGAACACTGCGGCGAACACCGACGACGTGCCCCTCGTGCGCAACGAGCGGATGTCGAGGGTCGAGTTCGGTCGCCTTCGCATCACGATGACGAGCGCAAGGAGTGCAAGCATCCCGACCGCTGCACTCATCGCCCCGTGCACGAGGTGAGCATCGGTCCGAGAATTCGTCTCGATGAACGAGAACGTGAGCGCGAAGCCCGACAGTGCGACTCCGGCCAGTGAGGGCGTGACGAGCTCGGTGCGCACTGGCAAGTGACCATCGCCGGGGAGCGCACGACGCGTGAGCACGAACGTCGCCGCCCCCACGGCAATCCAAAGCAGCGTCACCCATCGCCATCCCAGATGGGGCACGACCACACCCGCCAACAGCGGCACGATGATCGACACCACGGGCGCGATCAGGGCGAAGAGGCCGAACGCTCGCGCTCGCTTCCCTCGCTCGGGGAACGTGTGGCCCAGCACCGACACACCCACGATGCCCATCGAGATGGTGCCGACGCCACCCAACGACAATCCGACGATGAGTGCGTTGGCGTTCGGCGACACGCCGACCAGCGCGGCTCCGACCACGTAGATCGCACTGGCTGCGGCCAACACCCGACGATCACCGAGGCGATCGGCCAACGCTCCCGAGAGGAACACGACCAACAAGCATGCGCCGGCCGCGATCTGCGCGACGACGATCGTCTCGTCGGCACTCATCGAGAAGTCGGCCTTGATGGCCTCGAGCATGAACTCGAGACCAGCGAAGTTGACCAACCCCGCCGAGATTGCGAGATAGGCGGTGGCGGCTCTCAGGCGAACGGCGCTCGGCATCGGGCGAGACTACGCACGCCCCTCGAGTCAGCCGGTGAAGGTGGGCACGACCGGACCACTCGGGGTGGTCGTGGTCGTGGTGGGCTCGGGCATGGGCTGCACCTCGAACGCACCGATGTCGACCTGGCCTCCGAAGACGCGGGCGAAACCGTTGCCGCGCTGATCGTCGCGGTTGCCCGGGAAGGTGGCCACCGGGTTGGGCCCCGCATCGATCGCAGGTGATCCCGGCAGCAGCGCCATCGTCGCCGTGCGCCCGCCGTTGTCGGCGAGCGGGCCGACCATCGGATCGAGGGACGAGATGTTTCCAGTTCCGTTCACGACGACGCGACCATCGACATCACCGAGCAGGGAGTTGTCGGAAGCGATCCCCAATGGGTTGCTGTTCGCATTGCCCATCCCGATGTCGTCCGCACCACTCGCCGAAGTGTTGCCGGAGATGATGGCCCCGCTGAGCGTGACGGTCGAGGAGTCGGTGAGATGTACGCCGCCACCAGTGTCGAACGCGTCGGAACCAAGCGCCCTGTTGCCCACGATCGTGACCTGCAGGAGCGATGCGAGGCCGTCGATCTCCAGGCCACCACCGCCGTAGATTCCGGCCACATTGGCGGTGAAGGTTGAGTTGGCCACGACCATCGGTGAGGAACTCTCGATGAATGCGCCGCCACCGCCCTCGGCCTCGTTCTGGGCGAAGACACTGTTGGTGATCGTGAGCGGGTCTCCGCCTCCGTGGAAGTAGAGACCGCCACCGGCACCCGCCGAGCTGTTCCGAGCGAACGTCGAGAACTCGATCATCGTGGTGCCGGACGCGAACACTCCGCCGCCACCTCGACCGGACTGCGTCGTCGAATTGTCGACAATGGTCGAATTCGCGATCACGAGATCGGAGCCCGCGTAGACGCCGCCGCCGTAGGTCGGAGCCGTGTTGCCCGAGATCTCAGAGTCGTAGATCCAGAGTTCCGCGTTGGCGTAGACGCCGCCGCCGTAGCGAGTAGCGACGTTGCCGGAGATCACGACCTCGCGCAGGATCACACCTCCGCAGCTCTCCTCGTAGACGCCAGCGCCCTTGCGGTCGTTTCCGCCGGTGATGGTCATACCGCTGATGGTGGCCGGAGCGCCCGAGGAGCACACGTAGAACACGCGCGAAGTGCCACCCGCGTCGATGGTGAGCGACGCAGCACCGGGACCGTCGATCACGATCACGTCGCCGATCTTGAGTTGATCGTCGAGGTCGATCGTGCCGGTGAGCCCACTGATGAAGGTGACCGTGTCACCATCGCTGGTGGCATAGAGCGCATCGCGCAACGAGCAAGATCCCGGCACCGGTGTTGTGCAGTCAGTGGGCTGGGGTGCACCGTCGTCGAGGGTGTCGACCGTGAAGGTGGTTCCGGTCGCCCCAACGGGTGACGAGGCCAGTGCGAGCAGCAGCGCCGAACCGGCGCCACCGACGAGGGTGCCGGCAGCACCGAGGGCACTGACCTGACGGCGGCGGGGGGACATCTGGGTGCGTGTCATGGGGCGAAATGGTAGCCAACCGGCCGTCGTGGAGGCCCGATCCGTGGCTCCGTCGCTGACATCGCTACCTTGCCGAACGTGTTCACTCCCTCCGCCAATGGCGACTGGTCGCCCGCCGTGCCCGTGATCGATCGTCTGCGTCTCGACCTGGTCGTGGTGGTGCAGGCGGTGGTGACGGTGCTCATGGTCGGGATGATCTGGACCGTGCACGTCGTGCACTACGACCTGTTCCCCCTCGTGGGTGTCGACTCGTGGGATGCCTACGAGCACGCCCATGTCGATCGCATCGGCAAGGTGCTGTTCGGGCCGTGGCTCATCGAAGGACTGTGCGTGCTGGTGCTCCTGCTGGCCCGCCCAAAGCGCATGAGAGTGCTCGCCTTCGTGAGCGCGTTCCTCATGCTGTTCATCCTCATCGACACCGCGGCCTTCTCGGCCCCGGCCCACGGCGTGCTGCTCGACCACTGGGATCAAGGCACCTACGACGGACTCATGACCGCCAACCTGGTGCGCGCGTGGTTGTGGACGGCCAAGGGCGTCGTTGCGGTGTGGATGCTCTGGCTCGTCGTCGATCACCGACGCCGCACCACCGAAGAGAGTTGACGTCGACGACCACCAGGATTCGGAGCAGCATTCTCGCGTCACGTGACCGCCCTTGCGAACACCCGGGCCTCCACCCGCTCGGGCACCGTGGAGCGCACCCGGCCATCGGGTAGGTGCACCGTGAATCGGGCCTGGTCGTCGAGCTCCATGTGGCACTTCATGCGATGGAACAGTCGGTGGTGAGTGCCGCACAACAGCACCATGCGCCCGACGTCGGTGCGACCTCCCTTCTCCCACGGGTCGACGTGATGCACCTCGCAGAACTTCGGTTTCGTGCGACACCCGGGGGCCCGACAGTGTCGGTCGCGAGCGATGATCGCTCTTCGTTGGGCTGCGGTGGCCGTGCGCACCTCACGCCCGAGGTCGAGCACCTTGGAACCGGCCATCAGCACCCGCTGCAACACCGAGTCGCAGGAGAAGATCGACACCGTGGTGGCGTCGAGCACCTCACCGTCGTAGGAGACACCATCGCCGTGGCGGCTGAGCGCATCGGCGAACCACGCTCG
>CAYVUO010000084.1:6717-7724 GCA_964454715.1 uncultured Bifidobacterium sp.
AGCGCCCGCTCGACCGGCGACCAACCCTGGCGCTCAGCCTGCACCTCGAGCTCGGCCATCGAGCTCACGCCGGCACCGCGCAGGG
This sequence comes from uncultured Bifidobacterium sp., assembly GCA_964454715.1. GTDB lineage: Bacteria > Actinomycetota > Acidimicrobiia > Acidimicrobiales > Acidimicrobilacustridaceae > Acidimicrobilacustris. The sequence continues at coordinate 6,803 of CAYVUO010000084.1, forward strand.
CACTGGCCCACAACTCGGCGATGTCGATCACCACCGACACATGCGGCAGGAAGCGACCCGAATCACCCGCGCTCTCACGATGGGCGATGGCGAACGACACCGCAGCCATCAACGCATCGGCATCGCGCTGCGATTGCGTGCGCTGCGGACCGATCGGAACACCGTGCTCGTCGAGCGCGTCGGGAACGGCGAAGTCGCGCAGCGCAGCGTCGATGATCGCGCCCTCGGCACCTCCGAAGTTGCCCGACAGCTCGACCCGACCGTCGAACGTGCGGCTGACGTGCAGCCCCGACGCGCGCTCAACCAAGTTCTCTGGCCCATCGCCCGCCTCCGCACACCGCACCCACTGCCGCATCGCCACCTCGGTAGCAGCGACATCGAGCTCGGCGAGCGCAGGCACCACCGCTGGCGCGTGCTCAGCGAACACCGACACGAACCGTCGCGGCACCGCAGCCACGACGACGTCGACCTGCGAACCGCTCAGCGTTCCCTCGCACCAGGCCTCGCCCACTGCGGGCCAGGACTCGAGCCGTTCGGTGCGCCGCGCCACGCGTGATGCCTCGGAGCGCGACAGACCGCATCCGTCGAGCAACCACCCCCGCAACGAACCCGCACCGGCCTCTCGCCACAACTCGTTGGAGTCGAACCGCACCTCGGCCTCGGCCACCAGCGCCGACAACCGATCGAGCACACCATGCACCGCGGACAGCACCGAAGCATCGGCATCGATGCCGCAACGAGAAAGCTCATCGACGGCCTGCGCCAACACCTGTAGTGCAGGCCCGCACGCACCGCAGGCCACACCCTCCAACAACTCGCTGAACTCGCCACGCCCAGCAGCGACGGCGCCCACCCAAGTCGCGCTCTCGGCTGCAGTAGTAGAGGAGTGACGAACATCAAACATGTGTTCGACTCTACGGAA
>CAYVUO010000084.1:7734-8572 GCA_964454715.1 uncultured Bifidobacterium sp.
GTGTGACACCCACATGGGCCATTCGGCCCATTCGCAGCGCGCCCCGATCAAGCTCACGACCTGGAGCCGAGCGGAGCGTAAAACCGCACGCGCACAACCTCACACGCCCACAACCGCCGAGCGCGCGCAACCAATCCGACAGATCAACACCTGTCCGCGAACCGACGACCCGGGCCAACCTCACAGCGCGCAACCTGCGCGCCGCACGCTCGAATCAGCCGGTGATCGTGGGAACGACCTGTCCACCAGGCGTGGTTGTCGAAGTCGTCGACGTCGACGTGGTGGTCGTCGTCGTGGTCGGGGCCACCGCGCCATATTCGAACGCACCGATGTCGACGGCCCCGCCGACGACTCGATCGAAGCCAGTGCCGCGCTGGTCGTACGCATTGCCGGGGAACGAAGCCACCGGCGACGGACCCGAGTCGATCGCCAGCGAACCCGCACCCAGCGCCATCGTCGGAGTCGGACCACCGTTGTCGGTGAGCGCGCCTAGCAGCGGATCGACACCAGTGACATTGCCAGAGCCGGACACCGTCACGCTCGGAGCCACGCTGAAGAACAACGAGCTGTCGCTGTAGACCGTGATCGGCGCGCCGTAGGCGCCGAGGTCGTCGGTGCCGGAAACCCCTGCGTGATTTCCCGACACGATTGTTCCCGTCAGATGCACATTGCTCGCGAACGCAGTACCACCGCCGCGACCACCCGCGAGGTTGTTGGCGATCGTCGTCTGGTTGATGTGGAGGTTCGGGGTGGCGTACTCGAGGATGCCGCCGCCCTTGCCCGTCGTCGCCTCGTTGAACGCAATCGTGGAGTTGTCGATCTCGGCCGCGCCAGCAGC
>CAYVUO010000085.1:0-4369 GCA_964454715.1 uncultured Bifidobacterium sp.
GGGATGAGCACCACGAATCGACCCGGCAGCGAGACCTCTTGGGTGAGGCGAGCACCCTTGTGGGCGATCGGATTCTTGGTGACCTGGCACAGGATCGTCTGCTTGGCCTTCAGGATCTGCTCGATCCGGGCGTTGCCGCCCTGCTCGACGTCATCACGATCGAACTGCACATCGCCGCGGTACAGCACCGCGTTCTTCGGCGTGGAGATGTCGACGAATGCCGCCTCCATGCCCGGCAGCACGTTCTGCACCTTGCCGAGGTAGATGTTTCCGTGGATCTGCGAGATGTCGTCGGCGGGCCGCGACACGTAGTGCTCGATGAGGTTCCGTCCCTCGAGAACCGCGATCTGCGTGGCCTCGGGTCGACGGCTCACGACCATCAGGTAGCGACCGACGGGACGACCCTTGCGTTCACGACCGCGTCGACGCTCGAGCGTCTCGTCGTCGAGCTCGGGACCATCGCCGCCGAGGATCGCTTCGACCGGAGCCGGCCGGCCACCCTGCTGGCGCTGCTGGTTCTGGTTGTTCGACTGATTCTGCTGACCACCCTGCTGGCCACCGCCACCGCCCTTGCCTCGACCGCGGCCGCCCCGACGACGTCGATTCCCCGACTTCGCCTGACCCTCACCCTGCTGGCCCTGGGGCTGGGGCTGAGGAGCGGGTGCAGGCCTCGAGTCACCGATCTGGGGCTTGCGCACCTCGCCAGTGGGCGCGGGCGCAGGGGCGGTCGACGGGGTGGGCCGAGGCGCAAGGGCCGACGAACCATCGGATTCGTCGGGTGCAGCGCCCTCGACGCCGGTTGCGCCCTGACCCTGGCCACCACCCGAACGGGAGCGACCACGGCCACCTCGGGATCCGCGGCGACGACGCGGACGCGCAGGTCCGTCAGGGTTGGTGCTGGCCCCCTCGCCGGACTGCGCCGGACGCGCGGGTGCGGTGGGACTGGTGGACTCGCTGGCGGGGCGCGGCGCAGGCGCCGTCCCTTCGGGGAGATCGGTCATGGTGATCCTTCCTGATCATGCGCCGACCTCGGCCGGTGCATGTGACGTCGCGTCGAGCGGTTCCCGCATCGCGCCGTCGTCATTGATCCATTGGTGGAGTCGACGGATCCGCGCCACTCGGGGCGCGGGGTCGAAGGCGGCGAGCAACTCGAGCGGACGGACCGATCGTGGCTGCGTGCCAAGGTCGGCCTCGATCGTGAGCGAGGTGGTGGCGTTGCTGTAGGTGCTGTCCGACGGAACGACCCGGAGGTCGAGGATGCCGGGGCGGATGTCGTCGGAGGAAATCACGCCCTTCCGTTCGCGGCGAACCATCACTGACGGGGCGGCGAGGATGCGCGCCATCTCGGACTGGATCGCTGACGGGTCGACGTCGACGAACTCGAGGAGCCAGGTGCAGTGGCCGATGGCCTCCTGCAACGACGGGCCCGAGGTCGGGACGACGCGGACGGCGTCGACGTCGAGGCCCGCGGGCAGCAACGTCGAGAGCAGTGCGGGGAGCGAGTCGACGTCGACCTCTGCGCCTTCGCGCAGATCGATGTCGAGGTACTCACCGAGTGATTCGTGACTGGTCGGCAGGGCCAACCCGAAGTGGAGCTTGGGTCGGGGCGAGAACCCCTGGGTGGTCGCCACCGGCAACTCCGCGCGTCGGAGCGCACGCTCCCACGAACGACAGGTGTCGCGGTGGCTGGTGAATCGGATCTTTCCGAGCTTGCGATAGCGGGCGCGAAGACGCATCACGCACCCGCCCCTCGGGACTGCAGCACCACGGGCACACCGGTGGTGACGCGAGGCCCGGTGCCCTGCGACCCCCCTGCCGGAGGCGTGGCCGAGGCCACGATGTGCTCGATGGAATAGCCGGTGCATGCACCGCAGTCGTAGCACGGGGTCCAGCGACAATCGGGCAATCCCACCTCGGCCAAGGCGTCTCGCCAGTCCTGCCATAGGAAATCCTTGTGGAGCCCGGCCGAGAGATGGTCCCAGGGAAGCACCTCGTCGAGGTCCCTGTGACGGTGGGTGTACCAATCGGGGTCGAGGCCGTGGGCGGCCATCGACGTGAGCCAAAGGTCGAGGTCGAAGCGCTCGTTCCATTCCTGGAACACTCCCCCGCGCCGCCAGACGTCCTCGAGCACCGGACCGAGGCGACGATCGCCGCGCGCCATCAGACCCTCGACCAGCGTGGCCTTCGGGTCGTGCCACTTCACGGTCACGCCGTGCGCGCGTCGGGTGTCGTCGCGCAGCAGGTTGATCTTGCGGCGGAGTTCCTCGACGGTGTTCTGACCGAACCACTGGAACGGGGTGAACGGCTTCGGAACGAACCCACCGAGTGACACCGTGACCGAGGGATTCTTGATGTGCTCTCGACCCACCTTGACGCAGTTGCGGGCGAGCTCTCCGATGCCGAGCGTGTCCTCATCGGTCTCGGTGGGCAGTCCGGTGAGGAAGTAGAGCTTCACGCGGCGCCATCCACGCGAGTACGCGGCGTCGACGGCTCCGTAGAGATCCTCCTCGGACACGAGCTTGTTGATCACCTGACGCATGCGCCAGGTGCCGGCCTCCGGAGCGAACGTGAGGCCGGTGCGACGCGCCTTCTGCAACTGGGCCGCGATGTCGACGCCGAAGGCATCGACCCGCAGACTCGGCAGTGCCACCGAGACGGGTTGGCCATCGCTGCTCGACGCAACGATGTCGGAGACCAGTCGATCGATGCCCGAGTAGTCCGCTGTCGAGAGCGAGGTGAGCGAGACCTCGTCGTAGCCGGAACGGCGAAGCCCCTCGGCGACCATGTGGCGGACCTGTTCGGCCGGACGCTCGCGCACGGGGCGGGTGATCATGCCGGCCTGGCAGAAACGGCAGCCGCGGGTGCAGCCACGGAACACCTCGACGTTGAGCCGATCGTGGACGACCTCGGTGTTGGGGATGAGCTGTCGCTTCGGGTAGGGGAAGTCGGCAAGGTCGGCAACCGTGCGCTTCTCGACGATCTCGGGCACGTCCGGGTAGCGCGGTGCGATCTCTCGGATGAACGCCCCGTCGTAGGACACCTCGTACATCGACGGCACGTAGACGCCCTCGATGTGCGACAACTCGCGCAGCACATGTTCGCGACTGCCCTCGGTGCGGCCCGACGCCTTCCATTCGTGCACGACTCGGTTGATCTCCGTCACGACCTCCTCACCATCACCGAGCACCACGAGATCGAGGTAGTCGGCGAGGGGTTCGGGGTTGTAGGTGCAGTGTCCACCGGCGAGGACGAGCGGATGCTCGGGACGACGATCGGCGGTGCGCACGGGCACGCCAGCCAGATCGACCATGTTGAGCAGGTTGGTGTACGTCAGTTCGGCCGAGAGGTTGAATCCGATGAGGTCGAAGTCGGCGACAGCTCGATGGTCGTCGACCGAGAACAGCGGCACGCCCGCTCCGCGCATCGACTCCTCGAGATCGACCCATGGCGCATAGGTGCGCTCGGCGCGGGCGTCGTCCCGCTCGTTGAGGATCTCGTAGAGGATCTGGAGGCCCTGATTGGGAAGACCGATCTCATAGGTGTCGGGGTACGCGAGCAGCCACCAGACCCGTTCGGGATCGGGTGGTGCAACTCGGACACCCTCCTCGAGACCGATGTATCGCGCAGGCTTGGCGATGTCGGCGAGGAGTGGCTCCAGACGGTCCCAGACTCCGGACATGATCAGGTGATCCTACCGGTGGCGGCCGATCTCACTGAAACCGGCGCATGTGCACGTTGAGCACGAGACCGATCATGGCGAGCGCAGTGATGATCGAGGAGCCACCGGCGCTGACCAGGGGCAACGGGATGCCGGTGACGGGCATGATGCCCATCGCCATGCCCACGTTCTCGAAGATGCCGAAGGCGAATGCGGCCAGCACCCCCATGCACAGCAGTGTTCCGAACTGATCACGCGCGATCTGGGCCGTCCGCCAGATCCGGTAGCAGATCGTTCCCAACAGGAGCAGAACCGTTGCCGCGCCGATGAAGCCGAACTCCTCGGCGATGGCGGTGAAGATGAAGTCGGTCTGCTGTTCGGGCACGAACCCGAGACGCGTCTGCGGCCCGTCGAACAGTCCCTTGCCCGTTAGTCCGCCGTTGGCGATCGCCTGCTGACTCTGATCGAGGTTGTAGACCGCGGGATTGCTCTTGTCCTGCGGGTTGGCGAAGGCCGTGAGGCGGTCTCGCTGGTAGGAGGCCAACAACGGCGAATTCAGTGCACCGATGACACCGATGAGCCCGACCAGCGCAAGTGCAGCGAGATATCGGGCTCGCACTCCTCCCACGAGCAACAACACGATCGACACGATCACGAGGATGAGTGTCTCGCCGAGGTGGAGATCCTGGCACAAGCGATGGGTATAAGATT